>CAZXCQ010000006.1:0-43896 GCA_964639275.1 uncultured Desulfobacteraceae bacterium
CTCTTGCGTCTGTTTTCATGCTTCGATAATAGCATACTTATCTACGCATGTCAACCATTTCGCAACGGTTAATAAGATCAACCTAAAAGGAGAATCCATGAGAAAATTACGTTCAAGCTTGACTAAAAATAAAGACTCTGAAAAAGATTAAAAACACCAGCGTCGCTACGCTCCGACAGGGGTGGCGCTTTGCCTCGGAACAGGGTGGCGGCTTGGATCGGAATAGCATGGCGATTTCATCGGAATGGGCACCAAAACAACTTTCAAAGAAAAAGATTTGTTATCAATTAAAGATTTTAATATTGTTGATGTCTAAATAAAAATAGAGTAACATTATTCGCAGCATTTTTCATTCATAATAAATCGACTTGAGATCATAAATCGTTTTGGAACCAACGTCCCCTTTGACAACAGATAGGGGCCTCAATATTTTCGAGGAGTGGTCTCGGCTGAAGCTAGCGCCGCTTAAACCTGAGGAAAGGTCTAGGTTTTATTTCAATGCGCATAAACTAGGAAGTCGAGTGTATTAGGATTTATTAGAATCTACTATTCTAAACAGGTGTTTTGTTCATAAAAGCGGGAGTGGTACATTTTCCATCTAGGGGTCGCTTCACTGTTTCAGCGTTCTGAATAAGGAGGCATATGCTAAATGAAGTTGATCAACAAAGGTATCATCGAATCGATTACAGATGGCCGATTTGAGGAGAATTGATAGGAGATTTGGTGTGGCGAATCGTTTGTTTAAGTACGGGAATAGAGCCGTGGTTGAATTTTTGGGAGCATACCTAGGGAAACCTAGTTAATCACCCGAGCTTTAATGAAGGAGTAGACACTTGTCAGACGATTCTTGGTTAGAGGATGCTCTGAGGGCAATTGGCGTTGATGCAAAAGGGGTCCCGCCACAAGCGACTTCTCAACCTGGTTTGGTTGGTGCAATGGATCTGGACCTGCGGAGTCTTAAGGGTCTGTCCCTTTTTGACCTCCTAAACTTGTTTCTTTTGATTGATCTTACACTCAGCGTAAGAGGAAAAGTGCGTGTTCTTTTGACTGGGATGAATCCAGGGGATGAGGCGCCTTTGGATATTGACAGGTACTATGAGATAAGGCGCGGGGAAGACAGAGATGAAAAAGACTCATCTATATACAGGAAGTCTGACGCGATTTACAGATTTCTTGCCTACCTACATCATTTTGGTCTTTTCTCGGCCTTGAATGCGCCCCGCCGCGCTGGTGTGGTGGTTTTCGCAGGACTAAGTGAAGAGTTATTGAGTAGACTTTACATGTATTCTGGAATCGGGTTAGAGGGAAGCAGAGTCCTCCCGCTATGCCCGATTTACGGCGATCCGGAAATCGACCAATTCCGTACACAAGGGAGTATCCTAAGTTGGCTCTCTGGCTTGCCGAAAGAGATAATACGCATTCCCCTTTTCCGCGATGGGGAGTTCGCGAGGGTATTGGGTTTTCAACTGAGTAAGAACGTTCTTGAACATGCTGGTTGGGACTGGAAGGGTGAATATGGAGCTCTTGGCGCCATAGCAATGAGAATTCTGCCACCTGACTTCTCAAGGCCGTGGGTAAGAAGTTCCGTCCCGGTGGAGGCAGGGAGAGTCTTCTCGTTTGCCAAAGAGCTGGGAGTTCTGGAACTATGCGTGGGTGACCGAGGAATTGGGATTGCAGATTCACTTGGCAAAACATACTCTGTCACGGCAGCGAAGTACGGCCTTTCGCAGCCGGCAAGCCAGGCAGATATAATTGCGTTTGCATTCGACAAATTGGGCACATCCAAGCCTTTTGCCGAACGTTGGGGTGGAGCGCACGCCCTTCATAGGATTCTACGACTTACTGAGAAGTACGGTGGCTACCTTGTAATAAGGACGTCTGGGTATGAGTGTCACTACGATGGTCAGATCCTGAAATCAAGGGCACAACACACACAGGCAGGCATAGGAATCCATCCCACAAGCAAGCCTAGGGAGCAATTACATCCTTATGGTGTGCAGATTCAACTCCTGTTACCAATTTGCCCAGTGATACCCCGTCCGAAGCCTAGGGTTCGTGCGTTAGTTACGCGTGCGGGCGGAAGTACGCAACTGCCGCGCATCGAATCTGCAAGTGCATATTTCTATGGCGGGGAAGCCGACCTTCGTATAAACTCTGCCAAACGGTTGCGGCTGCAAAAACTTGCTGATTTATTGATGCACGAGCCGCCAACTCGGAAGATCGCTTACAGCTTTGAGGGCCGGTTGTGGACTGACGATGAGGTTATTTACTTTCTGCAGAGTCAGATGGCTGTTCTCCACACTCACTGTTGTTTCGCTGTTGGACTTGATGATTCAACCGCTTTGACCGTGAAAGAACGGGAATCTGTCACTGACGAACTGCCAGCCGACCGGGAGATTGATGATTTCTTCCATGCATTATCAGCGAAGCGTCGTCCATTTGCAGTATTTACGCGCTCTCAACAAATAATTTGGTTGGGTTTGGGCCCGTATCCATTTTCTGCTGGGTTTACTGCCTTAGTAGAAGGCTCGAAACCGATCCCCTTCCATGAACTGTGTGCAATTCAGCACTTCGACGAAAATTGTGAGGAAGCGAACGTGTTCACTCTTTACCTTGACCATAATCCCGACCTTTTTAATTTGGCACCTGAAAGCGGGAAGCAGGATGAGTACGTGCCGGAAGGGTGGCACGCGCTTTTTTCTATGAGGGACATGCTTCGCGCAGCGTCGAGCGATATCTCTTCACGCCTACAAGAGCTTCTTGTCAACCACGGCTGTATCGGCACTGAAGGTTCTTACAAGCTGCCTGCACGTAGGGAGTTTGTAGATACTTTTATCGAGACGACTCCGCTCCTACAGGATGAAGAGGCGAGAAGGCAGATTGGAGCGTGGTTGGCTGTGCCGTTGGCGCAGCTCCTTTCAGAAAATGAAAAGGAAACGGTCCTTGTTACTGCTACCGCGGCTGCGTCCCTGGTCGCAAGGGCTCTGATAGAGGCATGCCCAGATTTGGTATTATATAATGTGGACATTGGGCATGCATTTAGCATGGACAAGGACAATCTCCTGCGGAATACGGAATGGAAAATGCCTGTGATCATAGTCACTGACATAGTGGATACATCTCATACAGTGGCGAAGATTGAAAGCCTGCTGCAGGCGCGGGGCCTCATGGTGAGAGGAGTGATTTCGCTAATTCGGTTCGTTGACGAGCTAAGAGGCTCGTATCCTAAGCAAACTTGCTCTTGGGATCCGCCACCAAATGAGACAAGGACTGCAAGATTTTTTTTGGTCGAAATGGGACGCCCCAAACCTGTTCCAGAAGAGACCGTCAACAAAAAAGGCCCTACGGAAATGTTTATTGTTGAGCCGTTTTCCCTCCATCCCTTCAGTTACGAAGAGTTGCGAGCACTCGGGCGAAGGGGCTCGGCCATTATACCAGATGACGATGAATTGACAGTAAACCGGATTAAGCAGATGGAGGACATTGGCTCTTTGAGGATCGGGCATTGGGTCTATGGGGATCATCATTTCAGGGCAACCGTGAGCTTGGCGACTCTTTTTTCAGCCGATTCAACTGGTAGTTCAATTTGTGATGCGATATGCAAGTTATGCCTTGAACATAAACCGACTCACATACTGGCTCCCCTCCATTCGCACATTTGTGATCTCCTCCCACGGGTCCGATCCTTCCTTCAAGTCATTTACAAAACTACTATCCCGGAAATCCTATGCATTTCCACACAGATGCTCGCCAAACGGCCTTTCTATATCTTACCGAATTCTATCAAGAAACTAATCATGCAGAGAGGCGGGGGGGAGTTTGAGACTGGGGTTTTGAGGTTACTAATAGTGGATGATGCGATCGCCACAGGAAGGACACTGGAGACTATCCTCAGGGCAGTTATTCTTCGGTGCCGAAGGGCGATTGCTCAAAAACGGTTGAAATTTTGTCCGGTTGAGGCTGTCCATGCTTTTGCAGTGCTTGACCGCCAGCCGTTATCGAGAAGCACCTTTTGGTCATCTGTCAAGTCGATTTCTGTCGGTGAGTACAAAATTGATAAGAACAGGTCGGAAGCTCTTTCGTTTTCGTTTTCTTTTACGAAATGGCTCGACGTTGATATGCCCGTGGATGACGCGGACTCTTGCCCTGAATGCGCTGAACGACAAGAGCATTTGCGCCTCATAGAAACATGTGACCTGCCTCCGGATCATGGGGCGCTTTATGCAATAAAGGAAAGGGCAAGAGACCTGGCACCGCTATCTACAGAGGCACCTGTTTTTCTGCGGAGAGGAAAGACTCCACTGCGTCGATCTATTAGAATTGGGCGTTTTAACTCCGTTAGCACACTGGAACTGGCCGTGTGGGAGTTTTACAATTTACTATATCGGGGATTTCCATATTCAGAACTGATCAAATTTTACTCTTCACTAAAGGATTTTTCAGGGGCAGAGCCGGATTCACAGGGCAACGACGCCTTTGAAAGGCTCTGTTGTGAAATCGTAAGGACTCTGATGCGAGACCTCGATGCAGTTGCCAGCCAGGGGGCTGAAATAGAGTTTCAGCAGGTGATTACTCAGCATCTATCCAGCAGTTCTAGGAGTTCGCGAGTGGTTATGGATGAAGCAGGTGCAGCCCTTGGGAGGTGCGTACCTGAAACTGACGAACGGATACGAGATGTGCTGCAGACTATTTTTGAGCGTGCATTAGAACTACTTTCAGGACATAGTGAGGCAACAGACGAGGATGGGAGCATTAGGCTAAATTTAGCATTTGGCGCAATGTCCTATTGCATGCAGTTTAGGTACCATTCAAAGGCCGCTGCGGCAAAGCGAGATATTGACGCCGTGGCCTTGCCAATGCGTCTAAGGATGGCAATTGACAATGCAGTTAAGACCGCTCGTGGGTTTGGGGCTGTGCTTTTGAGCCAAGTAGATCACGCCGCACGGTCAGCGGCCAGCCGGGATAGCTTTCTTCCGGCTCTAATTGCAGTGCTGGAGCATACGGTGCGTTCTGACAGGCATTCTCACTCACATCTCCTTCCTGCGCTGCTTAAAAACGTTGCCCAAGGGGCATCCGGTAGCCCTTCAGAGAGGATAGCTCTTGATGCGATTCTTGCTGATTTTTCGCATTGCTTGTATACAATTTCAGAGCGGTTGCCGGAATTTTTGCCGGCGAGTGATGTCTCAATATGCCGAGAGAGGATTGGTAGACTTCGGAGAACTCTCTCCGGGCCGCGCGGAAACGATCCCGCTCGTGAGGCGCTTCGCCGACATGCAGCAGATCTTCGAAATATATTTCCAAACCAGTATGGCAGCCAACTGTTCGCTGCACTAAAGAGCTGCGTAACTCAACTGGAAGAGACGATCAATAATATTGTTGAGGCTGCTGCTTGTGTTGGTATCACCACAAAAGTGAGTGTGAGGGACGGACTCAGCCTCAATTCGATCTACGTTGTAGCGCCTGATCGTATCTCCTTTGAAGGGGTGTTTAAAAACTTTGTCGAAGCCGGGAAGGTTACTGTGGTCGAGCGGCCTAGGCTTTTGTTCTTAGTGAAAGCCGGTGCCTATGGGGAAGATGTGCCTCGAATATCCGTCTATGTCATTTCAAACTTCAGGCAGCAAAGAGTTGCAGGGAAAATGCTGTTGGCTACAGGGCCTCAAATGGTGGCGCTTGGAGGGCAAAAGTATGCCTTATTTGGAGTTTCCGCAGACGTATTGCCAACTGAGGATAACATATTCCCAAATGAGGATATCGAGGTGAGGGATTTTTTGGGTCGTCCAAGTAGTTGCATCTGTATTTCGTGCTGCGTCGCTTTTCTGCCGTCTGGGAGGGAAGTACCATGAAGAATTATCGAATACTGTATATTGAGCATGACAGAGCGAGAGATCAATATGCGTTTGCTATGGAGCGCGGTGGCGCAGCTGTCGATAAGATAGATTATGTTGATAGGGCCACTCTCTTACAGGATGTCCGGTCAAAGCTCTTTAAGACACGTTTTGACGCAGTTATTACTGATGCCTTCTTCCTACCTCAGGGTGTTGATCACGAGGACGAAACGAAGGGGGAGTATCTACTGGATGATCTCGTCTCTGTCGTGCGAGAATTTGATGACCATCGTATCCGTATTGTGGTTATGACGTATTTCAGCACCGAAATCCTGCGGGCAAAATCAGTGGATAAGATCAATGACATTTGGGATAAGCATACGGCACCACTAGATTACGTAGTCTGGAAGGTTAAGAGGATGCAAGAGGACTCTTCACGTTATTTGCCCGAACGTGCTCTATTGCGAGCTATTTCAGCGCTCCAAACTCAAGGTGCGGAGAAGGATGCCCACTACAGATCTGTGATGGAGAGTGTCGAACATTATCAGACACGGCTTAGCGTGCGGGAGCAAATGGTTGCTGTTAAGCCAGATCTAATGTCGATTGCAGACAAATTAGGGAACGAGTTTCCTGCCTATTTCCATTCCCTTCTTGATTCGATAGTGAAGGCGGAACCCATTAATGTCGGAGGAGCTCAATCTTCCTGGGGCCATCTAAGCCATGCCCTGAATGTGTGGTGGCTCGGGTGGTATTTTCTGCATTGCGGCTGGCTAGATCTCGACGAAGTGGTTAGACGGATGTCTCCGACGCACGGAGATACAGAAAGCCTCCTTAAGAGGCAGATTCTGGAGCAGGCGTGGTTTTTGGCAGCGCTGTTCCACGATATTGGAAGAGTGTATGAGGTCTTGCCCACTTTAGTTTCTGAAGTTAACGTTATCTTAAGGTTTTTTCCTATTGGTTGCATCTTGGAGACGCCAAACGCTACACCTGATAAAGAAGACGTCATGACATTCATCACTAAAATGAGTTCCGCTGCCGGTTCCCAGAGTTTGGCAAACGCATTCTCGGCAATGGGAAAAAGCCCGGATGATACCATTAGTGATCACGGCTTTCTCTCGGCATACGGCCTTTTCAAGCAGCTTTCAGCGAAGGGAGTTCCTGAGGAAATCCTGCTTAACGCCTGCGTGGCTATCAGTGTCCACAATTGGGTGAAGCGAGCTGCACGTGTCAGCTGGGATGATAAGACCAAGGAAGATTTCAGCATCCAGTTTTTTGATAACCCATTAGTCGCACTTCTAGTCCTTTGCGACCAGTTGCAGGTTTGGGGGCGGCAGACAGGACTGGAGACCGTGAAAGAGAAGCCTGGCATCGAATGCGCCGAGCTTCGGTCCATAGGGAGGGAAGGCACCCAGATGGAACTTGTACTTAACTATTTAAGTTTCAGATATGTATCGCCGGAGGAAATTAAGGCAGCAGAGATTATAGAGAACGTCAGGAACATCCTGGATACGAAGGTTGTGCCTGTGCTGGACAGAGTGAAGATCCCAAGTGATAAGGCCAAGCTATCTGTACGGTTCCTATATGACGGAAGGCAAGAGGTACGGTCTGTATGGAGGTCTTTCGATTTATGAGGGTACGGGGCGTTCCCGGGGCTGTAGGAGGTAGCCTTCGGGACGCCAGTTTACGCCGCAACGACGATGTGAGGCTTCGTTTTTTCATCTACTTCCCTTTTGTTACCTATTTTGCTCCTATTGATACAGCTTAGAATTCAAGAATGAAAGAATTGACAGCGTTTTTGTATGATATATTTTCGAGGGCATCTTGCGGCATTTCGCCGGCTTTCAATTCTTTAAGCTCTCTATCCCACGAAAAAGGGGACGAAAAGGGGGACGTTGGTTCCAAAACAACTTCCGACGAATAAGATTGTTGTCAATTGTCGATTTCTATCAAGCATCTCGGCCTGTAGGATGTTAACCCGCCGGAAGTATGGCGGGTAAAACCCATGCCCCTCCCGGTACCCAGGCTGGTGCCGAGAAAACTGAAACAATCATAGCCGCACGTTGCGACCACAATATCCTGCGGTCGGGTTTTTCTCGACCCACAAGGCGAAATCACCTACACTCCGACCCCAAAAAAGGGACTTCTTATCAACAGCTATACCGGTTATTTCTTGAACGAAATGCTTGAGGGAAAGTCAAAGGCCATCCCGAAACAGGGTGGCCTGAACAGAATCACTTCCGCAACACGATCTTGAGATCGCCGATGACAAATCCGTTGGTTCCGCCAATGGCTTCTTTGAAGAGAAAGGTGATGGTATTTTCACCTTCTTTCAATAGCCCCTTCTCCAGTTCAATGGCAACCGTTTTTGACTTCATATCCGCAAGGATATCCGCAGGCAGTTCTACGTTATGGTCATTGATCTGCATCACCGTTTCAGCCAGACCGTCAATATCGAAGCCTGTAACCATTACGGCCGTGGATTTGACACCTGCCAACTTCAAGTGAACGGAAACCGTTTTCCGATCTCCTGGGGAAGCCGGTTTAAGGACCACAGGTACTCCCTTGACCTGGACAATGACCGCATTCTGCTCTATGGGTGATTTGGACTCGCCTTTCAGGATCTTGCTCTCATCCAGTCTGAGGAACGCCACGGCATTGTTGAAAAAGACGTCCCGTTTCTGTGCCTCTGTCAAAAAATCCGCCGAATCAATTGCTTCGACGGCCATTCCGACCGCATCGGGCCAGATCATTTGATCTGAACCAAACATGATGCGATTGCCAAAATAGAGTTGATCGAGACGGCGAAGGTAATCATGGAATTCTTTTCGAGGAAGTAGCCAATTGATGGCGGAGATATCCATATACACCTGTTGATACATGAGCATGAGCGCGATGGTCTCCTCAAGGTATGGATATCCTCCATGGGCAATATAGATTCGCAACTTCGGATGTTTGACAAGGACATCCTCAAGGAGTAAAGGGTTGCCGTAACGCATGCGGAATTCAGGCTCACCCCTGTAGGGGGACATGGGGGGGCCAAAACCGGTATGGAAACATACCGGGACATCCAGTTCTTCGGCAAGGGCAAAATACGGCTCCAATCGAGGATCATTGGCCGCGACGCCGGCATACTGCGCGGTAATCTCACCCATCACCTTGATCTCACCTGATTCGAACAATTTACGCAGAGCATGGGTGTCGGGCCATTCCTCAATGCGGCTATTTACAGGAGCTGTGTTCTTGGGGAATTGTAGACCCCCGATGAAACGATTGGGATCATAAGATGTCCATTTTTTGACCGCCTCCAATTGGGCAAATCCAACGCCTAAAACAATATGGTAGCGATCCATTTCCGTTATATAAGCCTGGATTGCTTCGGTATCCGATCTTGCAGTCGGTACTTTGCGGGTAATTAAATTGGGTGGTGGAGGGTCACCATAGCGGTTCCATTGAAATGTATGCATATGCATGTCAATAATAGGATGGTGTTTTGCATCTTTTTGCCCGGCAAAACATACACCAAATGAGCAAAGAATCAACACGAGCGACAATAGGGCATTCGTTTTCATTTTCGGTCTCCCTTGTTCAATTGAAGATGCAAGGCAACGTCTGCACATAGCATGCCATGAAAGGAAGATAGAAAGAAGTTCAAGAATATCTAAGGTCCGTGCATTGATAAGGAGTTGAGAGAATGGCAATGGAAACCACCCATTGACTTTCAGAACTAAAAATCGGCAGGATCAACCACGAAAAAAGCGAAAAAAGAAAAAGGGCACGTTGGTTCCAAGACAACTTCCAAGGAATAAGATTGCTGTCAATTATCGATTTTTATCAAGCATCTTAACCTGTGGGATGTCAACCCGCCGGAAGTATGGCGGGTAAAACCCAGGCCCCCTCCCGGTACCCAGGCTGGTGCCGAGAAAACTGAAACAATCATAGCCGCACGTTGCGACCACAATATCGTGCGGTCGGGTTCTTCTTGACCCACAAAGCGAAATCACCTATGCTCCGACCCCCAAAAGGGGACTTCTTATCACCCTTATCACCCAACCATAACAGGATAGGCGCTGCGACCCAGGCAGTGGGGATAGCCCGTGCAGCCTTAGAGGAAAGTGTAAGCTATGTGAAGAAGGGGATCGTATTCGGGGCGCCGCTTGGCACCTTTCAGTCGACCCAGTTCAAGATTGCCGATATATTTACCTCGATCAAGGCAGGTAGGAATCTTTACTATGAGGCGGCATGGAAGATTGATCAAGGCGTTATTGACCACAGGCTTATTGGTGCAGCCAAATCGTTTTGCGGACAGATGGCAGTGAAGTATACTGACATGGCCCTTCAGATGCACGGGGGCTACGGTTACTACTCGGACTATGGGGTGCAAAGGCTTTACAGGGATGCCAAGATAACGGAAATTTATAAGGGGACAACCCAAATAGAAAGGCTTATCGTGGCCAGAAACCTCCTCAAATAGGGGAGAAGATTAGGATTAAGATTATGAGGCAGAGCGCCAAGGGGATATGGACCGATATCTCATCATAAATAACCTGGAGATAGTCTTTAACGATGTCATTCTGGTCCTCAAGGGGATCTCCATGGAGGTCCCGGAGGCAGGAATCGTCGCGCTTTTAGGTGCAAACGGAGCAGGCAAGACAACCACCCTGAAGGCCGTATCGGGCCTTTTGGATTATGAAAACGGCGCCATTACCGACGGCAGCATCGAGTTCATGGGCAGGATAATCAGCGGGGAGGCCCCGGAGGAGATCGTTTGTCTAGGGATATCACACGTGCCCGAAGGGAGGCGTATCTTTACAGACCTGAGCGTGTCCGAGAATATCCTTGCGGGCGCCCACACTCGCAAAGACAAGATGGAAATCAAGGCGGATCACATCAAGGTGGTGGGCTACTTTCCAATCTTAGGCAGGAGGTCGGCCCAGAGGGCCCTCTTTTTGAGTGGTGGCGAACAGCAGATGTTGTCCATTGCCCGTGCCTTCATGTCTAAGCCTAAGGTTATGATGCTTGATGAGCCATCGTTGGGACTTGCACCTTTGGTGGTAAAGGAAATATTTACCATTCTGAAGGAGATCAACCGTGATCAAGGCACCGCACTTCTTTTGGTGGAACAGAATGCAAAACAGGCCCTGGAGCTGTCTCATTACGGCTACATAATGGAAAACGGTAAGATCGTGCTTGACGGTAAGAGCGAAAAGCTCAAAGAGAACGAGGATGTAAAGGAGTTTTACCTGGGTATCACCGAGGAATCCAAGAGAAAGCGCTATTCCGAAGTAAAGCACTATAAGAGAAGGAAGAGGTGGCTTTCCTGAGGTCAAGAGTGTGGAACAAGCTGTTCACCTGGAGATAAAAGAGATATCCGTTTCCTTTGGGGGCATAGTGGCCCTGTCCGGGGTTAACTTAAATGTTGAGAAGGGGGAACTGGTCGCTATCATCGGACCTAATGGTGCAGGAAAGACAACCCTGTTTAACTCTGTTTTCGGGATCTACCCTCCTGACAGTGGGGATATTCTCCTTGAAGGACGTAGTCTGAGAAATCTGAAGCCGCACAGGATAGCCGAGGCAGGGATTGCCCGGACTTTTCAAAATATCGAACTCTTCACGAACATGACCGTCATCGAGAACCTGATGTTAGGAAGGCACATGCATATCAGGGCAGGTTTTCTCTCCGGCGCCCTGTTTTATGGAAGGGCATGCAGGGAAGAGATCTCCAGTCGGGAGAAAGTAGAAGAGATTATTGAGTTCCTGGAAATAGAGAAAGTCCGGAAAAAGAGGGTAGGGAGTCTTCCTTATGGAATTCAAAAACGTGTTGAACTGGGACGCGCCCTGGCAATGGACCCAAGGGTTCTCCTCCTTGATGAACCGACTGCCGGTATGAATGTTGAGGAAACAGAGGATATGGCCCGCTTCATCATAGATATCAAGGAAGAGATGAACATGACAATCATGATGGTGGAGCATGACATGGGGGTGGTGATGGATCTGGCAGAGAGAATAATGGTCCTGGACTTCGGGCAAAAGATCGCAGAGGGAACGCCCGAAGTGATCGCAAGAAATCCCAAGGTCATCAAGGCCTACCTGGGTGAGGAATAGGCATGACATCGGATACTCTGCCGAAGCTGTTCCTGGATAATGTGCGACGTTTCGGAGATCGAGTGGCCCTGCGGGAAAAAGACCTCGGCATATGGAAGAGGATCACGTGGCTGGATTACTACCGACATGTCAGCCACTTCTGTCTGGGCCTCATGGAATTGGGTCTGAATCGTGGCGATACGGTTTCCATTTTAGGAGATAATTGCCCTGAGTGGCTCTATGCTGACCTTGCTATCCAGTCTGCATCGGCCATAACCGTCGGGATTTATCAAACAGATACGGCCCCCCAGGTACATTATATCCTGAATAATTCTGATTCCCGTTACTTAGTGGTCAGGGATCAGGAGCAGACGGACAAAGTCCTCGAAGTGAAGTCGGACCTGCCTCTCCTCAAAAAGATCATCGTCATCGACATGAAGGGCCTCAGGCACTATAGAGATCCCATGATAACAAGTTTTGACAATGTCGAGAAGCTCGGAGAAAGGGTGGCGCAGGAAAGACCCAGGCACTTTGACCGCCTGGCATCAAGAACCATACCGGAGGATATCGCCCTGATCGTCTATACGTCCGGTACCACAGGCCCCCCCAAAGGGGCTATGCTCTCCCACTTGAACATCCTGGCCATGACCGACGCCATGTTCTCCAAAGAACCGTTTTTTGAGAACGATTCTCTGGTATCGTCATTGCCCCTCTGCCATGTGGCCGAACGCATGTTCTCCCTCTTTTTTCAGATGAGGTCAGGCCACTCCATAAACTTTGCGGAGGGGATAGATACACTCCAGGAAGACCTAGCTGAGATCTCTCCCACGGCCTTCTTGAATGTGCCCAGGATCTGGGAGAAGATGCACTCCAATATCATGATAAAGCTGCAGGATGCCTTCTGGTTGAAACGATGGATCTTCAACCGCTCTATCCCCATAGGGGAGAAGATAGCCAGGTTTCGGTGGGAGGGAAAAGAGGTCCCCATCCATTGGAAACTACTCTATGCCATGGCCTACCTCGCCATGTTCAGGCATTTGAGAAAAAAATTGGGCCTTTTGCGAGGTCGGCTTTTCTACACCGGGGCCGCCCCCCTTTCACCCGATATTATTCGATTTTTTCATGCCATAGGTGTCTGGGTCAAGGAATCTTACGGGATGACTGAAATGAGCGGCATGGTTTCCGTACAGCGGAACAATGATATAAGGCCGGGGAATGTTGGAAAGGTTTTTGACGAGATCGAATGTAAGATTGCCCAGGATGGTGAGATCCTCTTAAAGGGGGATTCCGTATTCAGCGGCTATTATCAAAACCCCCGGGCCACTGCCGAGGCGGTCCGTGACGGGTGGTTTTACACGGGGGATGTGGGAGAAATCGACGAAGAAGGACACCTGGTAATAAAGGATAGAAAGAAGGACATCATCATCACCTCAGGAGGGAAGAATATCACGCCCTCTGAGATTGAAAACAGGCTGAAGTTCAGTCTATACATCAAGGAGGCCATTGTCATAGGGGACAGGCGAAAGTTTCTCACGGCACTTATTCAACTTGAGCTGGAAAACGTCTCCAACTGGGCCCAATCCAACCGGATTCTCTTTACCACTTACAAGAGTCTCGCCCGGAACGAACAGGTCTATGATCTCATAAAGGGGGAGGTGGAAGAGGTCAACAGGAATTTGGCCAGTGTGGAGACCATTAAGAAGTTTACCATCCTCGATAAAGAACTGGATCACGATGATGAGGAGCTCACAGCGACCATGAAGGTCAGGAGGGCCACCGTCGAGGAGAAGTTCAAGGATTTGATCGAGAGGATGTATAGGAATTGACTTTTCCTTAAATTAACCCCGGCGTTCGAAACACCAAGATTTTTCTTGAAAGGGCATAACTTGGGCGAGGAGCTAACCTTTTTTTCGCAGCTTTTTTTGAGCGGTATCGCCGTGGGCTGTATCTACGCCATGATCGCGGTGGGTTTCGTGCTGATTTTTAAGGCAACAGATGTCCTCAATTTCGCCCACGGTGAGGTGATGATGGTCGGGGCCTACATATGCTACACCCTCATTATCCACCTCCACGTGCCCTTTTTGCCCGCCATGGGTATCACCCTGGTGGCCTTTATCTTCTTTGGAGCCATGATCGAAAGACTTGTATTGAGGCCGATGATCGGGGAACCGGTCTTTGCCGTAGTCATGGTCACCCTTGGGCTGAGCATCTTCCTCAAGAGCGCCACAGGTATTATCTTCGGTCATGATAATCGGGTGTTTCCGTCACCGTTTTCTGACACACCCCTTGATCTCTGGGGACTCACTCTGTCACACCAGCACCTGTGGGTCATCATCATCGCAGTATTGATAATCCTTGTCCTTCTGACATTCTTCAGGTTCACCCGCACCGGCCTTTCCATGAAAAGTACTGCCAACGACCAGGTAGCCGCCATGCTGATGGGGATAAGCGTGAAAAAAGTCTTTGCCTTGGTCTGGGGGATGGCCTTCTTGATCGCGGCCCTTGCTGGGATCTTTCTGGCCAACGTGGTGGTAATGAACAATCGACTCTCCCTGGTGGCAATCAAGGCCTTTCCTGCCGTCATCTTAGGGGGCCTTGACAGTATTCCGGGCGCCATTATCGGGGGCTTGATCATAGGCGTGATAGAGAACCTCGCAGGAGGGTATCTGGATCAGTATTTTGGAGGCGGGATAAAGCACCTCAGCAGCTTTATCGTTCTCTTTATTATACTGATGGTTAGGCCTTACGGACTTTTCGGAAAGAAGGAAATCGAGAGGGTTTGAGGGACTGTCTTGGTCATACTGAGCAAAGGCTTCAAGGAAAGCTATAGGGAAGATATAAAGTTATTTCAGACGATCTGGATCAAGGTCTGGCTGGGCCTGTTCCTCATCCTGTTCCTCATTCTCCCTTCTTTCGCGGATTCCTATATCATCTATCTTGTCAATCTTTCGGAAATCGCGATTCTGGGGGCACTGGGCCTGAATATCCTGACGGGATGTACCGGGCAGATCTCGCTCGGTCATGCTGCGTTCATGGCCATAGGGGCCTACACGGTAGGAATCCTCACCTTTACTTTTGATACTTCTTTCTGGATTGCCCTCCCCCTTGCCGGTGTCATTTCCGCCGCCGCAGGGGTCGTTATCGGCATTCCCTGCTTGAGGCTCAAGGGACTGTACCTCGCCATGGCCACAATGGTGTTCGGAGAGGTGATTACCCACATCTCCATCCACTGGGAAACCCTTACTAAGGGAGTCAGGGGAATCTCCGTGCCTCCCATCGAGATCTTCGGTTATCCCCTTGATACGGATGAGAAATTTTACTATCTGATGTTTTTAATCACCGCCCTCCTATTGCTGGCCGCAAAGAACGTGCTCCGCACAAAGGCGGGAAGGGCATTTATTGCCATCCGCGATCGGGATATTGCCGCTGAATCCATGGGGGTGAGCCTTACCCGATACAAGGTCCTGGCCTTTGCCCTGAGTTCCTTCTATGTCGGTATAGCAGGTGGATTCTATGCATATTATACAAGCTACGTGCATCCTGAGCATTTTAACATCATGCTATCGGTTGAGTTCATTGCCATGATCATCGTAGGCGGTATGGGGACTATCCTGGGTTCCATATTCGGGGCCGTATTCATCACCCTTGTCCCTGAGGGGCTCAGGTGGGTTTCGTACGCCGTCGGGCAGATATACCCGGTGGTGGCAGACAAATTTTCAGATGACTGGAATATCGCCTTCTTCGGGCTCCTGATCATGCTTTTCCTGATTCTTGAGCCTGGAGGCCTGGTTGCAATCTGGGAAAGGATCAAGACCAGTTTCAAGACATGGCCATTCACTTATTGAGGTCAATAGTCAATTCTAATCGGGAGAGGAGGTGATGGCATCCTAAATCTTTTCGGTAATCAGTCACGGTAATCACACATGAAAAACGGGAGGGAATCATGAAAACAAAGGTCCTTTACATGCTGTCAGCGGTTATGTTCATTGGCACTTTTTGTCTTTTAACCACATCTGCATATTCGGGAAGAGGCGTTACAAGTGATACCATAAAAATGGGTATCATAATGGTCAAAACCGGTCCGGTAGCAATCATGGGGAAATCACAATCGCAGGGCGATAAGGACTACTTTCGATATGTGAACGAAGAGCTGGGTGGTGTGTATGGAAGGAAGATCGTTCTGATCCATGAAGATGATCAGTTCAAGGCGGACCTGTCTCTGGCGGCCTTCAAAAAGCTGATGATGAGGGACAAGGTACTCTCCATTATCACATGCGGCGGTACACCACAGCAGGTGGCCAACTTTGCCAACATAAGGAAATACAAGACGAGCAACATCCCCAACAGTCTTGCCGAAGAGATGTACATTCCCCACAAACCCTATATCTTTAATATCGGGGCATCTTACGAACAACAGATATTCATCATTTTTGATTACATATTCCACGATCTAAAGGCCCCTGACCCCAAGATAGGCCTGGTCT
The DNA here is from genome assembly GCA_964639275.1 of uncultured Desulfobacteraceae bacterium. GTDB lineage: Bacteria > Desulfobacterota > DSM-4660 > Desulfatiglandales > Desulfatiglandaceae > CAZXCQ01. The sequence continues at coordinate 16,391 of CAZXCQ010000006.1, forward strand.
ATGCGGAGACGGAATTTGGCAAGGCCTGTCTCGGAGGCGCAAAGAAACGTGCTGCACAGTACAAGATAAAGATGGCGGCGGAAGTAGTTTTGCCCATGGGTTCAGTGGATGCCAGCTCACAGGTCCTGAGCCTTCAGAAGGCAGGTGTTGATATCGTGATCTTCAGTTGTCTCATCCCGGATACCGTGACATTTCTGAAAGCGGCGCAGAAATACAACTATGAACCTAAGATATTTGCCATAAACTGGGCAACCGACGACCTCATCATCAAGCTGGCCGGGCCTGCCGCGGCAAACCTGATAGGGGTCAATTACATAGACTCATGGTACAGTGATTCAAAAGGGATGAAGCTTGCCCGGGAGCTGACGAAAAAGTACGACACCATGCCCCCTTTGACATCCCTGTACACGAACGGTTTTCTCCAGGGTATCCTTTTCACCGAGGCCTTTAGACGGGCGGGCAAAAACCTCAATCCGGACACGTTGCAGAAGGCCTTTGAATCGTCCAAGCCTTTTGATACCATGGGGATTACCCCCCCCATCTCATGGAAAAAGGGGGATCACTCCCCGCCGAACGAGGTAAAATTCTTTAAGGCAGACCTGGAAAAGAAGCGGTTTGTTCCCATAACCGGCTGGAGAAGAGCCATAGATATGAAGTAACGGGATCCGGAATTTCAGTTCCGGGTCTTTGATGATACCCGTAGAAGGCACAGTCGGGGCGCCAAACCCTGGCCTGTGCCTTTTCGGCTCTGGAAATGGCTGTTGGACAGCGGGACGCTCTTTAATAATTTAATTGACATTCCTTCTGATTGAGATTAGGATCTTGATATGCCAAGAACAGCAAGATTAGATGCCCCCGGCGTTCTGCACCATGTAATGATTCGGGGAATAGAGCGCAGGAGAATATTTCGCAACAATAGGGATCGTGAAGACTTTATCGAAAGACTTGAGAATCTCTGCCCCGAGACCCAGACAAAATGTTATGCTTGGGTGTTTATAGCCACTCATGCGCATTTTCTTTTTCGTACCGGTACGGAACCCTTATCCAGGCTTATGAGACGACTCCTTACCGGATATGTTATTGGATTTAACCGCCGGCATGGACGACGAGGCCAGTTATTTCAGAACCGCTACAAGTCTATTATATGCCAGGAAGAAATTTATCTGCGGGAATTAGTCCGGTATATTCACCTAAACCCCATCCGAGCAGGAATTATTCAAAGCCTTGATGAATTGAGGAGCTTTAAATATTGCGGCCACAGTGCATTAATGGGTAAAACGAAAAGGGAATGGCAGGATACGGATTATGTTCTCGGCTATTTTGGAAAGAGTAAGGGTAAAGCCAGGAAAGAATACGAATCCTTTGTCAAAGCCGGTCTTGACCAGGGCCGAAGGGAAGAATTAACCGGTGGGGGGTTGATCCGCAGTCTTGGTGGTTGGACTGAAGCGAGAGAAGTTTTGAAGAGTGGTGTTCATGTTATGAGCGATGAGAGAATATTGGGGGATTCGGATTTTGTCGATTCACTTATTTCACAATCTGATGAGCATTATGAACGAAGGCATAGACTTAAGCGTCAGGGATATAACCTGGACCGAATAGCCGAGAGGGTTTCGGAAGTATTAGGAATGAAAGCGGAAGAGGTTTATTCGAAGGGGCGTCAGGACAGAAAAGTCAAGGCAAGGAGTCTCCTCTGTTTTTGGGCTGCCAGGGAATTAGGCCTGCCGCATACAATGCTGGCCAAGAGATTAGAGATGAGTTTAGCTAATGTCGGATTTTCCGTGGAGCGGGGAGAATCAATCGCAAAAGAAGGTAATTATTCTCTTGAAATAGAAGTTATTTAATTTTTAAAGAGCGTCCCTTGTTCCGACAGTCATCTTCAGCAATCAGAACTGTGAGTTAAGCCTTCATGAATCGGGCGACCTTCTCATCACATTTCTGGACGGAGACCGTCATGGCATTAAAAAAAGGCTTGCAGACCTCCTAGATAAACGCAAAAATGCAGGTCTGAATCGCGTCTCATGGTGGGGAGGTCGCGGTGTCAAAATCCAGATTACAGATCAATATGCCTTCTGATTTTCGCTCTCAAAATGACCCGGAAAAATCTGATTCTTAGTACCACTTACACACACTTTTTGGGCTATTCTTGTCGTTTTCCGCCTTCCAATATCAAAATCAACCCACCAAATCTGTCGGATAATATCATGTTACCGCCGCGTTAGCCCAAAATAAAGGAAGATCGGAAATATAATGGAAACCGGTTCACACAAAAAACTAAATTCCATAATACTGCCATTAGGTCTTTTTTTGGCGTTGCTTTCGGTTACAGGCTGTTCTTTTGTTCGACAGTCTATAGCGGCATTGAGATCAACACAGCATTTTATCCCGAATGGAAATAATAGCAGGGTTCTTTTTGAACGAGGTGCTGAAAATTACGCTGATAAAGTTGCTTCACTTCTTCCCTCAGAGATTCAGCAAGTTGAGGAAAAGCAATATCGTCATTTTATCGAACCTGTCCGAGTGTATGTTTGTGCATCGAGGGAAAGCTTTAAGAAGTATTACGGCGCTGATGTGCGTGCAGGGGTGTTGAATAAGCTGTTCCTATCTCCTCGTATATTTGAATATGGAGATGAAATCGCGAAAAAATACCTTGCGCATGAGTTGTCACATTTGCATTTACAGCAACAAATTGGTGTTTACAAGACGATCAGACTGCCTATGTGGTTCAAGGAAGGCTTGGCGGCTTATGTTTCAAATGGCGGTGGCGCGCATTTAGTATCAGATAAACAGGCCATCGAGTCTATACGAGCGGGGAAATATTTTGTTCCAAACAAAGCTGATGGGCTTATTTTCAAAACAACCCCCAGCGATTTTGGCCTTAAACCGCATATGTTTTATCGCCAAAGCATGTTGTTTATCAGTTATTTGGCGACAATGGATGAGCTTGGATTTCGGAAGATGCTCTTGGCTGTGGAAAGCGGTGATCGGTTTCCTATTGCAATTCAGGCAGCGTATAATAAAAAACTCGAAGAATTATGGAATGAGTTTCTACATGAAATTAACGAGATGGGCTAACAACCGCATCAACTCGGACTGGCAATTCCGCTTCGCTCCATTGCTAGCCGGTTATACAGGGCGTTCGGCTCGAATTTAGAAAGGAGACAAAGGATGTCAAAGAAAGGCCCCAAACCTATTTGCTTTGTGATAATGCCATTCACGAAAGTAAAACCGCGACACAATAAATACCAGGAGTTAGACAAGGATAATCTCGACACTATCTTTCATTTGACCTGAGGAATTCTGAAACGCTCCGGCTATGAGGTCCGTCGCTCTGCTGATCCTGGCGACATCCTTGCCGGTATCGTATCTAATCTTGACCGAGCAGAACTGGTCGTGGCTGACCTCACCGGGCTAAATCCTAATGTGATGTATGAACTTGGCATCAGACACGGATTCACGAAGAAGACAATGCTTTTGGGTGCGGCTCTTTTAGAACGAGCTTAAAAAGCAATGATAATGAGAAGTTAACGGGTCTGAGATCCCGAAGACAGGCTTTTTGAGAAACAAGGGGACGCTCTTTAGTAACCCAATTACAGCAGTGGCCATCTTATTTTAAGTGGATAAAGAATACATGATTTAACCGCGTGTCTAACGCGGACTCGCTGAAGCTCGCCGCTAAACTCAAACTTTCACTTACTGCTATGATACTGAACTAAAGACATCCTCAAGGTTTCCCAAATATATCTGTTATCCCTCCGCCTCTCTTTCGAGCTCGTCTAGTTTTTCGGGTTCTGAAACAGCAATGTCCACAAGGCTCATGGGAATTGCGCTCTGTTCGCACATAATTCTGATTTCCTTCTCTTTATCGCTGAACTCCAGAATTTCACGAATGGCCTCAATGTATTCAAGCATCTCATCTGACGGAATATTTTCTAGCGCGGGTCCAGCAGCCTCTTCCTTTTTCCGCGCGGCCGCCTCTTCTTCCAACCTTTGTTTTTCCTTGAGCTCTGCTTCTATCGACTGTTTGACACCATCGACCGCGCCCTGGTCAACTTCCGCCACCTCGATTATCAATTTGTCCGATACGTTATTCGCGAGAAGGTGCCTCACCTTTTCTTCGTTAGACTTGCCCCCTACCTCCTCGAGCAGCGTTTCCGCTCTTGCCCTCTCTGCGCGTTCTTTTTCCACCTCGGTGTTCACCTGTCCCAACTTCTCTTCGGTAATGCCCAATTCCTCGGTGATCACTTCCGAAGCCACTTCTTCCTCAATGAGTAATCGAATACCTTCATCGCCAGGGAGGCCTTTTGACTTGGTAATGAGCAGATCGAGTTTTGTTCTCTCGACAATCCGCAGCACATCCGCTTTGCGTTCGGATCTTTTAAGTTTTGGCCAAGTCTCTCCAAGGTCACGGATAAGCTTAGCATTCGCCGAAACAGGGTCAGCCACGTCCTCCAGTGTAAGCGCGGCGATGGCCTCGTTGAAATCCTTCATAAGGGGCCTTCCGACTTTGCACCTTTCATCTATAGCCCATCTCAATTGAAGTATATTGCCCCCATGACGCGAAACATTGTAACCCGTATTGTCAAGTTCACCTGCAATCCGTTGAATCGTTTGTTCCCGGTTTTCCTCTGAGAGGTCCTCCGAAGAAAGCTCAAGGATATTCTCCTCGATTAACAACCAGAGGGGCTTTTTTTCAGTCGTGTCGCTTGTCGTCATTTTCCAATCTCCTTTTTGATGATTCCTGCCAATAAAACTTCGCCGATCGAATCTCTCCGAAACAGTGTGTTTGATTCCCTATGGAATACAAATAAAATCACTCAAAAAGACCTACTCAATACGTTTTATGCCAACCTTCCCTGCGTTGGTGGACGCATTTGAGTGCTATTTCAAAGATAATGGCCCAGGCCTTTCTTGGCTTGAGTAATCAAAATTTTGATCACATCTCTTGATTGTTACATAAAATCTTTAATCAGTCTAAAGACTTTTCCCAACATTATTAACAAACAGATATTATGTGAGAGGATACTAATCTCTGCGGGAAGAACTATAGAGAAATTCCCTTTGTGCGTCAAGGAAAAAGGAACCGCAACATTCGTGGTATCAGGCTGGGTTGCAGGTCTGAGATTGTTCAGGAATACAGATTGGAGTAAGATAAGGCCTTCAAGAAATCGAATCTAGTGAGAATTGACGTCATTTGTAGAGAGTAGGGTCAAACCTTGATTTGTGCTTTATTTGTTGACAGATTTTGCTGGGCCCTATAGGTAAGTTAACCGTGGCACGTCAATGGCAAATAGAGTATCCCGGGGCGTTGTATCATGGGCTTTCCCGGGGTAATGGGCGTCAGGACATGTTTTTGTCAGATAAGGACCGCAGCTTTTCTTGGACATGGTTCAATAGGTAAATCAAGGCGGATTTCGCCCAATGAAAGGGATGAGCGAAATCAGGCGCAGGCGCGATAAGGATAAAGGGCTGGGGAGAAGATATCAGGAATTAAGAGCGCAAATCAAGTCTTGACCCCATTCCCTGCTTAGGAAAAAGGTGGCAGCAATTCGCATATGAAAGCCCTATTTAATCCCCGTTCCATCGCTGTTATCGGCGCTTCGAATGACCCTTCCCGTATCGGCGCCATGCCGATCCGATTTCTCATGAAGCACGGCTACCCAGGAGAGATCTATCCCGTAAACCCGAAATATAGAGAGGTCTTCGGACTCCCTTGTTATTCGACCCTCGCCCACACACCAAGGAAACCTGAACTGGTCCTTGTGGCCGTACAGAAACGGTTCGTTCCGGAGGCATTGAGGGAATGTGCTGAAAAACGTGTCCCCTATGTCATCCTCTTTACCGCGGGGTACGCAGAGACCGGGGAGGAGGGGAGAAGAGAACAGGATGCACTTCTCAGATTGGCCAGGCGGTCGGGGATGCGGTTGCTCGGCCCCAACTGTATCGGGATCGTCTGTCCCCAGGAACATTTGGCCGCCTCATTTCTCAGCGGATTGGAGATCTTCGAACTGATACCCGGGTCCATCGGCGTCGTGGCCCAGAGCGGTGGGGTGTGTAACACCATCCTGACGAGGGCCAGTGACCGTATGGTGGGACTCAGGGGGATCGTATCCACGGGAAATGAATTGGATCTGGAGGTGGCGGATTTCATCGACCATTTTTTGGCAGACCCCGAAACCCGCGCCATTGCCCTCCTTGTCGAGAGTCTGAAACAACCGGCCCGGTTTATCCGGGCCGCTGACCGGGCCATGAAAGAGAACAAACCCCTTGTGGTACTCAAGGTGGGCCGTTCAGAAAAGGGTCTGAAGGCGGCTGCCTCCCACACCGGCGCCCTGACCGGCACCTATGCTGTTCACCGGGGGCTCTTCAAACAGAAGGGGATCTGCACTGTTTCGGATGTGGATGAACTCTTTGAGGTAGCCGATCTATTGAGCCGCTGTTGTGACCGCGGGGGCCATCGTTTGGCCATCCTTTCCTCTTCCGGAGGGGTCGGGGCCCTGATGGCAGACCTGGCTGGAGACAACCGGCTGGATCTCCCTGACCCCTCTGTCCGAACTCGCGACCGGCTCCGTGATCTGATACCGGATACCACCTCCATCAGCAATCCCATGGACATTACCACCCAGTATATGAACAATGCGGATACCATCGCCCGCTACCTGAAAACCTTTGCAGAGGACGAGAATTACGATGTGCTGGTCATGGTCCTCACCATATCCCCATCGGAACAAACCGTAGCCTTGGGCCGGCGGCTGGCCTCCATGTCATTCTGTCTCAAGAAGCCCCTGGTGGTCTGCTGGCCCGTAGGCACGATCTTCCACAAGACCTTCCGGCATATCCAGGAAGCGGGGATTCCCCTCTTCTTCCATTCGGCGCGCTGCATGTCCGCCCTGGGGCATCTTGCCCGCTACAGAGCGTTCCGGAAGGGACGGGCCTGATATGTTCGAGGATAGAAGTAAGAACGGGATAATGGAGGGCAGGATATGTTTTTGTTAGATAAGAACGGCAGCCTTTCTTGGACCTGGATCAATATGTAAACCAACGCTGATTTCGCGCAATGAAAGGGATTAGTGAAATCAGGCGTAGGCGCGATATTGGTCGCCTTGAACGGATAGCTGCCTGAGTACAAATTTTTATCGGATAACATGCCCATGAACCAGATGGGCTAAAACCGCGCCCCCTGGTTATAGGCCTCGTTATATGCACAAGAATCAAGAACAGCGCGAGGGAAACAACGTGAAGAATCCTGGAATCGTTCGCTTCATTGCCATGACAGCGTTTCTCACCTTTTTATGGGGGTGTCTTGCCAACCGCGCCATCACAGTGCGGGACAGCTCGGGTGCCAGAGTTGCCCTAAAGGAACCCGCATGCAGGATAGTTTCAACCGTGCCATCCAACACTGAGATCCTATACGCACTGGGACTGAAAGATCAGGTCGTTGGTCTCACAAAGTATTGCGCAAAGACCTGCGACACGAAGGGAAAGGTCATTATCGGCGGGTGGCTCAACCCTGATTGCCAAAAGATCGTCGATCTGAAACCCGACCTCATCTTTGCATTCGGCGGGATACAGGGAAAATGGCATGATAAATTCCGTAAGATTGCGCCAACGTACTGCTTCGAGCCAAGCACCGTAGAAGAAACGCTCCAAGCTGTTCTGGACATAGGCCGACTGACCAAACGTGAACAGAGAGCAAAGGAGATCGTCAAGCAGCAGCAGGAAGTTCTTGCGCGCATCCAAGCCAAACTTTCATCGGTCCCACCAGAGGAGAGGCTACGCGTAGCACGGGTATTCGGAACGAACACTAAGGTGAGGACGGCAGGTAGGAGATCTTTCTTAACCGATGTCATAAGATGCGCCGGCGGAGTGAATGTCTTCGGCGATGTAGACGATGAGTATTTCGAGGTCACGTTCTCACGATTCGCTTCTCTAGACCCAGACGTCCTCATAGTCCAGGGTGAGAAAAAGGACGAAAAGGAGAAGATGGCCGCTTTCGCGAAAAGTCCCGAGTTCAGCAAACTGAAAGCGGTGAAGAACGGTAGAGTGCTCGTGTACTCGTGTGATTACATCTGCCACCCAAATGCTGCCATCGCCGACACCGTCGAGATGCTCGCGCGGGGCCTCTACCCGAATATCTTCCAAGGGCACAAATAGAATCATTTATCTGGAAGCGAGCACCCGCGGTGCCTGCTTATTCGGATGGACACATACTCGGGTAGCCGGGGGTCTTAACCCCCAGCCCCCACCCCACCCCCGTAAAACAGGAGCTTCGACCCGCATGCGGGTCCCCTCCAGCCCGCCAGAGGCGGGTAAAAGGCGGACAAGTGTTCACCCACAGTTCTTTGACACGTGGGAGGGAGGGTTGTGTGGGATCTGAATAGCTGTATGTTGCTCCAGAAGCGAGGCTATTGTTTTCGTTACCCTTAAGTGATCATCCGCACCCAATGGGAAGGATACACCCTCTCCCGATTCTTTTCCGTTATGAGCCATCTGGATCTTTATAACGGGTAAAAAAGTGGATTCCTTTTGTTCAAGGCCAATAGAAACCTTATAGGCTGTGCCAGGAGGGTGGAGGGGGCTGGCAGGAAGCATTTCGGAGAGCTGGGGGAAGAAAGTCTCAGCAGCTTGATCCTCCAGTGGCATACAGGATAGGCCCTTACCTTGCTTGACCTGTTCGACGCAATTATTGCATGAGATGCATTGGGCTTTCCCATGATCTCCTGATTTCCATCGATTGATGAGGTCGGGTTCACGTATAAAGGGGCGGCACATGGCGATATAGTCGGCCGTATTTTCGGTGACTAGCTTTTGGGCCACATCATAGGACCTTATTCCGCCTACTAAAATCAAAGGAACATGGATCTTTTGTTTAAAGGCCCTTGCATCATCGCGAAAGTAGGCCTCCTTCTCCTCAGAATCAATCCTTTCACGCATGAGGTTAGGATTATTCAAAAGCCCACCACTCAACTCGATGGCATCGACCCCCCCCTCTTCAAGCATGAGCCCCACCTCCATGGAATCCTCCAGGCCGAGGCCGTTTTCCACAAAATCCCGGCAGTTCAATTTTACCAGGACAGGGTAATCTCGCCCAACATTATTTCGAATTGACTGCACCACCTCCATGAGGGCCCTTGCACGATTCTGAATATCGCCCCCATAGGCATCGGTACGATCGTTGTACCTGGGGCAAAGAAGTTGACTGAGAAAAAACCCGTGCGCCGCAAAGACCTGAACACCGTCGAATCCGGCTCTTTTTGCCCTGACGGCAGCCTGACCATAGGCACGCGCCACTTCCTTGATATGGGAGTGCGTCATACTGCGAACCCGCGATTTTGAAAGGTAGGCCCCACCATAGCCAAGTTGAGCGACGATTTTACTGCCCCTTTCATGGACCCCACGGGTCATCTCCCGAAGACCCGGTATCAGGTCGTCTTTGTGAATCCCCATTTGCCATGGTGAGTGCTGGCCCTCTTTGAGGACATAGGTATGGCCCGTGATGATTAAGCCCACCCCCCCCTCAGCAAGCCTTGTAATGAGGTCGATCAATCTTGGCATACACTCCCCTTGATCGGATGCCAGACCTTCCCACGTGGCCGATCGAACGAATCTGTTGGATAAGGCCATCTGGTTAATCTCGCTCTGCTCAAATAACCTGTCCATTTTTTTCAAACCCTTTCTTTTAACTTTGGAAAATTTTTGGCTGTTACCCATGTTTCATTTAAAATCTTCAATATTCCCTCCCGTATATCGCGGCAAAAGCCGAATCGTGGGGAGAAAGGACAGACGTCCTTCAATTTTTCAACTTACGCCTTTTTAATACACAAGCGACGTAATAAAGAGAGACATCAGTTCGAGAACGACGTGACAGCTTATTATAAAAAGGGGACATCCTTCAATAGCAAATTAGCGTGGGCTACGGAAAAATGTAACCGGACAACGGGGTCAAACCTTGATTTTTGCTCTTTCTATTGACATATTATTCTGCACCCGCAGGTAAGATGACCATGGCTCGTCAATGGCGAATAGAATACTCCGACGCGCTGTATCATGTGCTTTTTCGGGGTGATGGGCGGCAGCATATGTCTTTGTCAGATAAGGACCGCAGCTTTTTTTGGACCTGGATCAATTTTAGTCGGCGAGTTATTACCACAACATCATGAGGTTGAATTCAATTTGACACACAAGATCGATTTTTTTATACGCTCCACAGAAGGAGAGGAAGTTCTTGCCATCAACTCACGAGAATGTTTGACAGGCCATTTTGTGGGCGGCATCAGTCCCTTTGGCACAAAACAGGGCCTACCGGTTGTAATGAAAGAACATCTCTTAAAGTCTGACAAGCTATCTGTCAACGGCGGCAGACGGGGCCTTATGCTCCTTCCTTATGAACCCCCCGGATATTGCACGGATTATTGATTGCGAGCGCTTGGAGGTAACACCCCGGTAAAGGGTGGGGTTTTATGGGCGGTGGGCCCCTAAAATGGTGATGTCATGGACGGCCTAGTCATTCGCAAGATGAAGACCGGGGATCTGCAAAGGAGCATGGAAATCCTGGCCCAATGGAATATGGCCCCTGAGCTTTTCCCAGGGGGGCACGCCCACCCGGAACCAGAGCGCAGCTATATTCATATAAAGAACGCCTTTGTGGCACTGGATGGTGATCGCATTGTAGGGGTCTGTAGCTACATGGACCGCACCAATGAATTGGCAGAGACAGCCAACCTGGCCGTTGATCCGGCCTATCAGGGTAAAGGGGTCGGTTACCGGCTCCAAAAGGCGCGTTTGAAAGAGATGAAGGAGAGAGGATTCAAACGCGTGCGAACCGAAACCGATCGTCCAGAGACCATTCAGTGGTATATACGGAAGTTTGGATACAAGATTATTGGGAAAATACGGAAGAAGTATAGGTCTGGTCTAGAAGACGTGGATCATTGGACCCAATTGGAAATGGACCTGGAGAAATACAGTGAGTAACTCCCTAAAATCCATTGAGATAAGGTAGGGTAGAGCCCTCTATATCAAGATTCCTCCGTGATCCTGTGAAGCCTCAAAATAACGACAGAAAGCTGTTTGTCAATCTTTCCGCTGCAACCGTCCTTGGGGTTATTAATATTATCTATGCCACCTCCTTCGCCTCTTTGCTGTTTTCCGGGAGTCTGACCCAATACATCCCTTTAGGTGTGGGAATCCTCTTGCTCTCCAATGCGGTGTCCGCATTGATCTTGGCGGTGGGTTCATCCATCCCCGGGGTAATTTCCACTTTCAAGGGAGCCATAGTGGCCATCATGGCCGTTATGGCGACCTCCATCGCCTCCAGCACGGCACCAGAGCAGACACTCCCCACCATAGTCGCTGCCATTACAATTGGTACCGTGGCCACGGGATTGTGTTTGTTCCTTCTCGGGGTTCTGAATCTTGGAAACCTCATACGATTTATCCCCCATCCGGTGATGGGTGGCTTTTTTGCGGGCGTTGGTTTTTTGATAGTGGAGGGCGCACTGCCAGTGATGATGGATATTCCCCTGACGCCGGCAAATCTATCAATCTGGTTTGAGGCCAAGAGTGCCATCCTTTGGGGCCCAGGCCTTATTTTTGGACTGCTCATGTTGGCAATTGAAAGAAGATATGACAGTCCTCTACGGATTCCCATGGCGCTGATTTTTTCGATTGGATTGTTCTATGCAGTTCTATTTGTTACGGGCACGACCTTGGATCAAGCCCAGGCCATTGGCCTCCTCCTCGGAGATTTCTCTTCGGGTGATTTTCTTCCGTTTATGGAGCTTAGGCTTTGGCAAGAGGTAAATGTTTCGGTGCTAGCCGATCAATACGGAAATATCTTGGCCGTCATGATGATGAGTGCCATAAGCTCCTTGCTACTCATTTCGGCAATCGAGGTTGGAACCGGAAGGGAGGTAAACCTGGAAAAAGACCTGAAGGCAGCTGGAGCGGCCAATATGGTCACCGGGGTACTCGGTGGTGTCGTCAGCTTTCATACCGCGGCTGACACGGTGTTAGGCTACCGTCTGGGTGCCAAATCCGTCACCGTGGGAGTGTTTTTCGGATTGATCTGTGCGGTCTTTTTGTTGATGGGGCAAACATTTATCACGCTTTTTCCCAAATTCATCATGGCCGGCCTGCTTCTTTATCAGGGGCTCACGCTTATTATCGATTGGGCCTACAAGTCTTGGCGCCGAATGCCCGGTTTGGACTATTTTCTCCTCCTGGCCATTTTTTGTGTGGTCGTCTCCTTGGGATTTCTAAAAGGGGTGAGTGTTGGGATCCTGATCGCCGTTGTCTTTTTTGTGGTCAATTACGGTCGAACCGGGGTGTTCAGACACATCCTTACCGGCGACAACCTTCGAAGCAATGTGGAACGGACCGTTTCGCATCAAGAACTCCTCCAACAAAAGGGAGAATACATTCTTATTCTTTCCCTGCAGGGTTATATCTTCTTTGGGAGCGCGTACAAAATTCTCAGCGAAGTCAAGAATCGCCTGAGTTCAACCAAGGGAAGCAAAGTGAAGTTTATCGTGCTCGATTTCAATTGGGTTACCAACATCGACATGTCCGCTGTCAATATGCTGCTCAAACTAAAACAACTCGCCTATTCCAAAGAGATCATGCTTATTTTCTCAAATATCAATAAGGAAATTGAGGAAAAACTGATGCTGGTCGACTACTTTCCAAAGGGGGTGAAACAGAATTCGTGTATGCAGCTCCCTGATCTCGATCGTGCACTTGAACGGTGTGAAGATCAAATCTTGTCGTGGGAGGGAACCCAGGAGAAGCGAGACGTGCCTCTTGAAGAGCACCTTAGGCCATGGTTTTCCCGCGAGGAAATGGTCACTCGTTTTATGGGCTACTTGGAAGAGTTCGAGGTTGACGGTGGAAGGGCTTTATTCCGGCAAGGTGACCCCCCTGACGGCCTTTATATCTTGATATCCGGAAGGATTTCGATTCACCTTGAAAAAGATGGCCAAGAAAGGATTCGTCTTCTGACCATGAGGAAGGGCTCGGTAATTGGAGAGATGGGGTTGTATACGTCTTCGGGTCGCACGGCTACTGCTGTGGCGGAGATCCGCTCACGAGTTGGCAGGCTGTCCGTTGAGTCATTTAACAAGATGCAAGAGGAGGCCCCGGAGGTCTCGGCTCAATTTCATAAGTTTATTGTTACCCTGCTTTCTAAACGGATTGCCAGGGGCGATCAGGCAATGCATTTATTGTTTCATTAGGGCTCCAGCTTTTATCACATAGACGTGAGAGATAATATGGTTCTGCCTGGACCTGGTAATGGCTCGAATGGAGAAGTATCAAGGATTTTCAGGATAGTTTATACCGGGAGAGGCCTGTGACAATGAAGATTGCGATTATCACAGCGGGTTCGCGGGGGGATGTTCAGCCCTTTGTGGCGCTAGGACTGGGACTGAAGAAGGCCGGCTACCATGTGACGATCTGTACGCACTCGAGTTTTGAGAGCTTTATCAGAGGATACGGCCTTGATTATGCCTTTATGAACGATGAGATGATTTGCTTCCTCGTAAGTGACCAGGGTCATGAGGCCGTCGAATCGGCAGAGGGGGCGTTCGGTTGGCTCAAGACGGCCGCCGCGGTGTCAAAGCAGTTTAAGCCGATCATGCGCCGGATGCTTGATGAGGAATGGAGGGCCGCGCAGGGCTCGGACCTTATTATCTATCACCCCAAGGCAGCAGGCGGCTATGACATTGCGGAGAAACTGGATGTGCCTTTGATTACCAGCATACCGTTGCCCCTGTTGACACCGACCCGTGCATTTCCGTGTGTGCTGTTTTCCCGGGTTAAGCTTGGCGGTTGCTTCAACAGGCTGAGCTATTCGTTTCTGCGGTACGCAGGTATCATGTACGGGGGGTTAATAAACAGATGGCGCAAGGAGGTCCTGGATCTGCCTCCGCGCCGGGTCACGGCCGGCACCCTGGTACGAAGCAACGGAAGACTCGTTCCTGTCATGTACTCCTACAGTCCGCATGTGGTTCCCAGGCCCGACGACTGGCCCGAGACCACCGTGGCAACAGGCTACTGGTTCCTCGATCAGGAGGAGGGTTGGGAACCTTTGGACGAGCTAGTGGATTTTCTTGCCGCCGGTTCGCCGCCTGTCTATATCGGGTTTGGAAGCATCGCCGGTAAGAATCCCGCCAAGTTTACGGCGATCATCACAAAGGCCCTGTCCGTGACAGGTCAACGTGGCATCATCGCCAGCGGCTGGGGTGGACTTGGGACCTCTGCCCTGCCGGAGAATGTTTTTATGATTGAGGAAGCCCCGCACGATTGGTTGTTACCTCGGGTGGCCGCCGTCGTGCACCATGGCGGTGCCGGCACGACCGCAGCGGGCCTGCGCGCAGGGAAGCCCACCATTATTTGTCCTTTTTTTGGAGATCAGCCTTTCTGGGGCAGCCGGGTGGCTGCGCTGGGGGTCGGCCCCAAACCCATCCCACAGAAAAAACTCACCGCCGAAAACCTGGCTTTGGGAATCCGTTTGGCTGTAACCGACGGGGATATGCAAAGGCGGGCCGCTGAGCTGGGTGGGAAGATTCGTATGGAAGATGGAGTGGGATGTGCTGTTCAATTTATCGAAAAGGCCTTCATGGTCTGGACTCGTTAGTTTAGTGTCTCGAAATCATTCTCCCAGGTCCCCGCGCCTGCCCGCCGTCTTTCTGGCGGGTGTGATAAGTACCTCTGTGTGGACCCACAGTATGCAGAGCTTTACGCTGGCTGATTTTTCAAGAAATAGATGAGTTCAAGGGATAGCCTTACCCAAATTCCCTCGAATCTTCGCCATTCTGGCAAGACCAAACCACCGGATCACCGTCTCGCCTTCTGCGTCCTTCCCTGGCCCAGACCTGGTCTTGTGTTCTCAATCCCAAGAAATCCTTTTAAATAATACAACTGAGTCGTCGCTTCAAATGGAGTCCGTCGCGCCAGGGCGGGCCTGGCCTCAGCCTTCAATTTTAGCCAGCGAGTTGTTACCACAACATCATGAGGTCCAATCTAAATTGCCAGACAAGGCGAAATCACTCATACTCTGGCTCCCAAAAAGGGACTCCTTATTCTTTGATATCAATAAACATCGAGGGATGTCTCCTGATGGTGGGTGAATCGCTCCGTCTTCGGAATATCAATCTAAAACTGGAAATCGAGGTAGAGCCGGGGGTGCTTGAAAGAGAGAAAGCCGTGGGTTGAGATTTCGGTCAGGGATACGGGAAGGTAGCACCACTTTCACAGTCCTGCTTCCCATCAGTCATAATGGGTCAATGACGCCAACCTTTCTTGGCTGCAATTGACTTTCACGTCGTGTGATCCTATAATCTTGGTATGGCGGATAAAATCAGACAACTAGACCACCTTCCGCGTAACTGATCGATCTTATACCATACAATTCTTGAGTGAGGAGTGTAGAACTGATGGAAAGGGAACGTAATACGGGAAAAGAGGTGATTTCGCCAGAGTTTAGAAGCGTCTTCAGCCTTGAACCCTTGCTGGCTTTCTGGCGAACGGAAGTCACCCCTCGTTGCGAACACATGGCGCGGATGTTTGCCTCTTTTGAAGAGCGGATCAAGGGGGAGCCCGGGCTTCAGGGGGCGATCGAGGACTTCTCTCTGTTGGAGCGTTTCCAGGATCTGGTGATCCCGCTTATGAGCGTAGTCTTTCCGGCGGCTCAGTGGGAGACAGAGATTGCGGCGGCAGTGGTGCCGTATTCCATCAGGCCCGTCCATGTGACGCCCCGCTTCAGACGCCTCCTCATGTCGGGAGACAACTCTCTGCTTGGAAGTGCCGCCGGCCATGAGGCCGATCCGGCACGTAAACGTCCGCTCCGTGCCTTCTCGTTGATCCTTGATCGGGTTTACGGTATTCAGCAGAAGATAGACATGCCCGCCGTGCTTTTGGCGCCGGATCCTGAAACCGACCTTGAGCGTTATTACAGGATCGATCCTGACCTCCGTTTCGTGGCGGTCAAAACCATGGGAGAACCTCCCAAGCTCACAGCCAAGGACCGGGAGACCATACTGGAGAACATCGCCGACCAGGAACTCCTGGCAAGGTTTATGCCTCCAGAACGGTTCGAGTTTCAGGGGTTCACCGTGCTACGCGCCGTGGATGTCACCGAATCAGAGGTGCTGTCCGCTATTGAGAAAGACCTGATCCACCAGGAATCGATCTTCTCCAGGGACGGCTTCAAGCGTCTTGAGCATCGCTTGAAGGTGCTCTTCGGAAGACAGGACCTCATGGCTGCCATGGGTGCGATTCAGGGGGATCAGGTTTTGGTCATAAACCCGATGTCCCAGACCGCCGCCAACTGCGTCTTTGCCAATTCAAACCATATCCCGATGGCAGATGTTGAGGGGTCTGTCTGGATGCGGGCTGTTGAACAGGGGTCTCTAGTGCGGGTTCCAGATCTCAGCAGAGAGGCTGCTCTCAGCAGTTCGGAAGAGCGCGTGCTGGCACTGGGAATACGCTCCATGGTGATCTCGCCCCTGTTCTATCGGGGAGAGGCCGTGGGGACCCTTCAGATCATGAGCCCCAGGCCTTCTGACTTCGGGCCTCTGGACGCCGTGAGGATGGAGCAGATTGCCCCGCTTTTTTCAGTGGCCTTCAGGCGGGCCCTCGACGATCTAGAGAACAAGATCCAGGGGATCATCAAGGAGAAGTGCACGGCCGTCCACCCCTCTGTGGAATGGCGGTTCAGGAAAGCGGCCTTACAGCATATGGAAGGCCTGCACTCAGGTCAGGCCTCAGAGATGGAGCCCATCGTCTTCAAAGACGTGATCCCCTTCTTCGCGCAGACGGACATCCGAGGCTCTTCAGAGGCTCGAAACAGGGGTATCCAGGCGGACCTGATGGAACAGCTGGGCCTGGCAAAGGAGGTCATGAAGTGGGCCGGCAAGACCAGCAACTGGCCCTTGTTGCAAGAAATCGAGTATCAGATCGACAGGCGTATGGAAGCGATCAAGGCCGGGGTGACATCCACGGATGAGAGTGGCGTGAGCTTCTTCCTCAGGGACGAGGTCGAACCGGTCTTTGATGAGCTTATGGAGCTTGGGCCGAGGGTAAGAAGAGCGATCAAGGCCTATCGGGCGGCCATCGATCCCTCCCTGGGTGTGGTATACAGGATGCGCCGGGCCTACGAGGAGAGTGTTTCAAAGCTCAATGAGCGACTTTCAAGGTACCTTGACCGCGAGGAAACTCAGGCCCAGGCCCTGTTTCCCCATTACTTCGAGAAACATCAGACTGACGGCATCGATTATGTGATCTATGTTGGGGCCTCCATGACAGAGACCGACCGCTTTAGCAGATTCCATGTGAGGAACCTGGGCCTCTGGCAGCTCATGGTCGCCTGCGGCATGGCAAGGGAAACGGAAGAAATCAAGCCCGCCTTACATGTTCCCCTGGACACCTGCCATCTCATCCTGGTCAACCGGACCCCACTTGCCATCCGGTTCCGCTACGACGAGAAGCGATTCGACGTGGACGGGGCCTACGACGCACGCCATGAGATCATCAAGTCAAGGATCGACAAGGCCATGGTCAAGGGGAGACCGGAGCGTCTGACCCAGCCTGGCCGTGTGGCAGTGGTCTTTGCCCACTCAGAGGAAGGGCAAGAGATTCAAAGGCATATAGAATTCCTGCAGGCCAGAGGGGACCTCCTGAACGACCTGGAGCGTCTCGATTTGGAGGACCTTCCCGGCGTACGGGGCCTAAAGGCCCTCAGGGTCGGGGTGAACCTGAAGGCCCATGCATCCGGTCAACCTATTGAGAAGGGTGTTTTGGGACTGTCCTATGCTACTGGAGGTGCTGTCTCAGAAATTCCTTCGTGATAGCCCAGGCCTTCAACCACTCTTTGTCTCCTCGACCCGGTGTACAGATCCCCCTTTGACCAGGTGGAGCTGCACCCTTTTCTCCTCTTGAAGCATCGCTCTTGCCATGAGAAGGCTCTGCCCCATAATGTTTAATAGTGACTGGGGTCTGAACAGGGTCAAACCTTGATTTGTGCTTTATCTGTTGACTTATTTTGCCGCACCCCGTAGGTAAGATAACCATGGCACGTCAATAGCGAATAGCGTATCCCGGCGCGTTGTTTCATGTGCTTTTTCGGGGTCATGGGCGTCCGAATATATTTTTGTCAGATAAGGACCGCAGCTTTTTTTTGACCCGGTTCAATAGGTCAATCAAGGCGGATTTTGCACAATAAAAGCGATGAGCGAAATCAGCCGCAGGCGCGATAAGGATAGAGGGCTGGGGGAAAAATATCAGACGTTAAAAGCACAAATCGATGTTTGCCCCCCTGTCCTCCCTATTCCTAAGTTCACGCCCTCCGACATCGGGGGCTTGGACATGGCGGGCGTACACAACAGATTTCAGCAGACAAAAAAAGCTGACAGAGTCTTATGCAAATCTGCAATTTATTGGTCGGGTTTTGTGCTGCTGATTTAGTCGTTCGACAACAGAGGAGAGAAGGAGAATTATCATGGCAGACTTGAAGATCCGAGTGTTCAAGGGCGGCGAGTCCAACCCGGACACAACAGTCACAATTCCCGGAGGCGTTCTGAAGATAGCCTCCAAGCTTATACCAAAGCAAGCGGCCAATGCCCTTCAAGAGAAAGGAATCGACCTCGACGAGATCATCAGACTTTCTGAAAATCCGGATGCTCACGGCACCCTCGTTGAAGTCGAGGAACACAAGAAGAACGAAAGGGTTGTCATCGCCCTGGAGTAGCAGACAAGACGATTGTCAAACATCAGCGTAGTAGAATGTTAGAATGGAAGCGGAGCGCGGGACGCTCTTCAAAAATTCAATAATTTACACTGACCTCAAAAGTTGCTAAATTCCTAAAGAGCGTCCCGCTTACGCTTATTACCGCTGTACATATGATTCCTGTGTTTTCGTGACTTTCTAATTTTGTGATTTCGTGATAAAAGGTTAGTCCATGGAGTCATAAATTCGATGACGAATTTATTCCCTCAGGACTTAGTGCTGAGTGAGCCATTGCTCAGACTTTGAGATCGTTGGATACGACACCGTATTTGCGGTTCGAAGCACTTAGATTTCCAAACGGATGGAGAGTCGCCAACGCTCAACACCTGCTTTGGCGATGGCAGGAAAAAGAGTGCAGGGGCTTAGGAGTCTTGAAATGCTTGAAACAATGAAAAAGCTGGCAAAGGAAAAGGATTTATGTGTGCTTGCCACTATCTCGGGCGACAAGCCCCATTGCTCCCTTATGGCCTATACCACAGATGATGACTGTCGCGAAATCTACATGGCGACACACCGGAGCACCCAGAAATACAGGAACATCACAGAAAATCCCTTTGTGAGTCTTCTCATCGACACAAGGGAGGATCATCGGGGGTCCACCCGGCCTGACACAAAAGCAATGACCATATCCGGAATATATGAAAGGATGGGGGATGAGCAGAAAAAGGCACTGGCCCGCTCAAGGCTTTTGAAGAGGCATCCCCATCTCAAAGCCATCTTAGAGCATCCGGATACAGATATCCTCTGCATAAGGGTCACTTCGTTCTTGCTATTGGACGGTCTGACAGACGCCCATTTCGAGAAGATTGAGTGACAATGAGAACAACCTGTGAGTACAGTCCCTCAAAGTCGCATTCTCAAATGCAATGACGCCATGGTGAATCCAGAGGGCGACTTCGTTCTCTACTGGATGGTCGCATTTCGTAGAATCAGATGGAATTTCAGTCTCCAACGGGCTGTTGAATGGTGCCTCGATCTCAATAAGCCCCTCATCGTCCTTGAGGCCCTGCGCGCAGGCTATGCTTGGGCGAGCGATCGGTTCCACCGCTTCATCATGGACGGCATGAAGGACAATGGGGAAATCCTAAAGAGGGCCAAAGTTTTCTACTATCCGTATGTGGAACCCAGCCCGGATGCGGCCAAAGGCCTTCTCGCCGCTCTTGCCAAGAAGGCATGCGTGGTGGTTACCGATGACTTCCCTGCCTTTTTTATCCCCCGTATGACTAGCGCCGTCGCAAATACCCTGCCTGTTCATCTGGAAAAGGTGGATTCCAACGGGCTGCTTCCCATGCGAGCTGCCTGCAACGTCTTCACTGCGGCCCAATTCTTCAGGCGATTTCTCCAAAAGGAATTACCCTCTCATCTTTACAAAATGCCCGAACCCAATCCTTTGAAAGGCAAAAATCTGCCAGCGTCTGTCCCTATTCTCCAAGAGTTCTTGAGGTGGTGGCCGCAAGCCTCACCGGCACTCCTCCAAGGAGACCGACGGGCACTCGCTTCTATCCCGCTCGATCATGGGGTGAGCATCGTGGAGCAGCGTGGTGGGACAAAGGAAGGGACGAAAGTGTTGAGGGGATTTCTTGAGAACAGGCTCTCCCTTTATCCGGATAACCGCAATCACCCTGATGAAGACGGAACGAGCGGGCTTTCCCCTTATCTTCACTTCGGTCACATCTCCATACACGAGGTGTTTCATCTTCTTGCGGAAAGAGAGGAGTGGACCCTGGAACACCTCTCAAATAAGGTGACAGGCAGCCGCAGCGGCTGGTGGCGTATGAGTGAGGCCGCAGAAGCCTTCCTGGACGAGCTAGTAACCTGGCGAGAAATCGGTTTCAACATGTGCTCGCAAAGGGATGACTACGACCGGTATGATTCTCTTCCTGACTGGGCTCTTACAACCCTGAGGCAACACGAGAACGACCGGAGGAAATATCTCTATAGCCTCGACCAATTTGAAAAGTCCGAGACCCATGATCCCCTCTGGAACGCAGCCCAAACCCAGCTCCGTGTTGAGGGCCGTATTCACAACTACTTGCGAATGCTCTGGGGTAAAAAAATCCTGGAGTGGAGCCCCTCCCCCCAAGAGGCTCTGGACATCATGATTGAACTGAACAATAAGTACGCCCTTGACGGGAGGGATCCCAATTCCTACACGGGGATCATGTGGGTCCTTGGTCGATATGACAGGGCTTGGGGCCCGGAGAGGCCAATATTCGGGAAGGTGCGCTACATGAGTTCCGAAAATACGCTCAGGAAGGTCAAAGCTAACGATTATCTTGAAAAATACAGACCTTGATAGCCCGGGGGGCTGAGACTCACCGTGTGGTAGAATGGATAAGAACGTGAATCTGACCTATTTCAAGTATCATTTTCAAATATCTAAATGGTTCCTCAGTGCTTCGAATCGCCAATACGGTGTCTTATCCAACGATCTCAAAGTCTGAGCAATGGCTCCCTCAGCACTAAGTCCTGAGGGAATAAATTCGTCATCGAATTTATGACTCGATGGGCTCAGCTCCAAGATCATAGACGGAGACAGAAGCTGTCATTCCAGCGGACCGTTGAAGCATCCGGTGAACTCTGCAGCCGCCGAATCGCCACGTTCATCATCTTATACTTCTCCTTGAGTGAATGCTGTTAAGAAAGTGTCTATCCTGTTCACCTGGGATGGGGAGCAGGGGTTTTCTTGAAGGCGAAAAATCCATTCCGGTCCGAAACGCATGATCTCGCGATCATCAAACCGGTATAGGCGCGATCACCTGGGAGGAGACAAACATCCAGGTAACCAGCAAGGCATTGACCAGCGCCCCGAGGTAGATCTTGCCCGTAAGCTGATAGAACCAGGTGGAGATCGGTGTGGTCATGATCAGAACACCAATGATGTGAAAGAGGTTGATTACAAATGAGACAAACATTCCCCCGGGTCCGACAAGGGGGATAAACTCTGTCGTAAACAGCGGTACGTACTGTATCATCAGAAAGAGGATCACAGGGGCAACCAATGCAAAGGTATTGGTGAAGGACCACGCGACAAAGGTCTTGAACCAGGTCCTTTTCTTTGCCCTTCGCAGTTCGCCGTGCAAAAAGATCCCCATCAGCACAAAACCGACCAGGATAAAGGGGAAGTATACGAGGCATAACAGGGCCCGGTAGGGCGTCAGGTCGCTGGCAAAGGGAAAGATAAACCTGAAATCCACGATAAAAACCCGCTCGAGCACGTGTTCGCTAAAATAGGCAAAGGCAAAGAGGATGGCAGCCAGCAGAATTGTCTTGCCGATTGCGGCCCGATCTAATGCGAAACGGTCCTCTCTGTAAGAGATGCCGAGATCGGCCAGGGTGAGTCCGCTCTCCCCTGCCCGCTTCCTGAACCAGCAACGGAAGATCAGAAAGCCGATGATATTTATCCAGAAAAACCACCAGACAATACCATTGACCATCATCATGGGAAAGGCCCTGTCGATCGGTACCAGATAGATATGAACGGCAAAAAGGACAAGGATCAGGGGAAGAAAGAGCCACATGAGCAACCCGTTGATCCCCACGAACTTGAAATAGGACTTCCCGGAACAGGCGTATGACCCGGAAACGGGGCCCTGGAGAGGGCTAAAAAACCTTGTCCTGAGCATCATGAGACCCAAGGGGAGAAGGGAGGCAAAGCAGGATAGCATTGCAACCAGTGTGGCCCACTCTTTGATCTGCCAGGTCTGGCTATTTGGGTCGATCCAACACTTTTCCGGGGGATGAAGTGCCTCTTTCATCCACTCTAAGGCCTCGGCAATGGCGACGCGGCTGTGGGATTCCTGGATGTGAATGGTCCTTGGCACGAAGACCCGCCGGGCCGTTCCGTCGCTGAAATCCCCATATGTCTTTCCGAATCTTGGATTCTTGACGGGGAAGGCCTTTTGCGTTTGAGGTGTGCTCATCCATTCCGCCTCAAGGTGTCGGGTTCCTGTCATCCTCTTTCGGAACTCATCCCACCGGCCCAAAATCATCAGCATATTCTTTGGACGCGTCAAGGTGGCGTCCACCGTATAGGCAAAACCGGTTATGACAAGTGCTTTGACGGCTGGATCCTCCAAGGCTACGATGTAGGCCATCTCAGCCCCCAAGCTGTGGCCCATCATGCCGACCGAGTCGGGATTCACAAACGGCAAGGCCCTCAGATACTTTAAAGACGTGAGGCCACCATAGGTTTCGTCAAAATCTGGCTCAGTCGGGTCATTCGGGATGCCCGAATTTCCCCGTCCGATGGCATCGATGTTGAGTACAGCAAAACCCCTTTTTGCCAGTTCGATACAGTAAGCATCACCCGTCTCGCGGTTGTTCTGATAGCCATGGATGTATACGACTCCAGGGGAACGATTATCGGGAGTAGCCTTTAGAGGTTTAAGTAGCTTGCTCCGAATGGGAATGCCATTAAAATTCTTGTACGTTACATTGGTGACCACCACTCGTCCA
This sequence comes from uncultured Desulfobacteraceae bacterium, assembly GCA_964639275.1. Classification (GTDB taxonomy): domain Bacteria; phylum Desulfobacterota; class DSM-4660; order Desulfatiglandales; family Desulfatiglandaceae; genus CAZXCQ01. Next base: position 39,630 of record CAZXCQ010000006.1, read on the forward strand.
AAATCGGTCTGTATCAGGGAAGCCACAACCACCGCGGCGATCATGATCGCCAGACAGATAACAAAGATTATGATTGCCTTGTTGCCATGGCCGGTATCAAAAAGCCTTTTTGTATCCATCCTGTCTTCTCCTCTCCCCCCGCAATTGGTACCAGAGCCCCTTACCGGTTCGTGATTTTGCCTGAGCGGTACGCCATTCAATCAAGTTAAGCGGCCATCTTCCCACCATCGCTTGATCTGTGCCGGATTATCCCGGCGCATTCCCAATGTCCCTACATCATTCCCTCGCGGAAATAAACGTCCAAATTGATACCATCTGGGAGGAGTCTCGAGTTGTGAATGGTGAGGAGGTTAGTACTGCTTCATCATTATCAACCATAATATCGTGACCGGCCCGTCTCATTGACACACGAGGGCAAGTTTCCTATACTTCGGGTTGCAAAAAGGGAGTCCTTATCATCTGATCAAGAAGGGAGAGAAATGAACCATGAAAAAAGTAGAGCTAAAAGACGTGAAGCCCTATGATGCGCCCGGACATTTCAATATGACAGCAATGAGGCTTCATGGCAAAGAGGAGACCGGGGCACAGAAATTCTGGATGGGACTCTCCCATTTCCTGCCGCAGGGCGGGGCAGAGTTTGCCTCGTCACCCATGGAAAAGATCTATTTTGTGCTCGAGGGAGAAGTCACCGTCAAGACGGAAAAAGAGGAAATTACTCTTGGTCCATGGGATTCGGTGTTCATCGGCCCCGATGAGGGGAGATCCATCATCAACAAAACCAACAAACCAGCAAGCATGTTGGTGATCATCAACTACCCGGATTAAATAAACAGATGGCCATTGTGTCAACCGGCCTGGTGTCTTCCCCTAACTGAGACGGCTTTGTTTGATACCTCCCAACTCCTCCATTAAGAGGAGCAACGCGGAGAAGTCCAACTCACCCTGCCCTCTTGCCTTGAGCATTCCGAGAAACTGCCGTACCAGGCTGGTGGTGGGCATGGGTGCATCGAGCTTTTTCCCAATGTCAAGGGCCAGATCGAGATCCTTGGCAATCATAGACGTTGTAAAGGCCGCCTTGAAATCCCGTTTGGATAGTTGCGGAATCTTGTAGTTGACCAGGGGAGAGGCCAAGACGCTATTGCCGATAATCTCCAGCAGTTGATCAGAGTCGATCCCCGCCTTTTCCCCAAAGGTGAGGGCCTCGGCCAGCATCTGGCACGTTGTGCCGACCATCATGTTGAGGGCAAGCTTGACGTAGCGTGCTTCCTCGTTGGCGCCGACATAAAACGTCTTTTGCCCCAAGATGCCAAAGATATCAAGGCACTGTTCGTATGCCTGTTTATCTCCAGAGGCAAAGATGGTTAGTCTACCATCGGCTGCCAGAACGGTACTCCCCGATACGGGCGCCCGGAGCATCTTCACCCCCTTTTCTTCGGCTGCCTGTGCCACCTCACCCGAACTCCCGGGGTCAACCGTACTCATATCGATAAGGATACTGCCGCTCTTTGCACCAGCCAGGGAGCCATTATCACCCAGGGCTACGGTTCTGAGTACCTGGCCATCGGGTATCATGGTAATGATTACATCTGACTTGCCAGCCACTTCCCTGGCAGAATTGGCCGTATCGGCTCCTCTGTCGGCCAATACCACTATTCGATCTTGCCTCACATCGTAGGCCGTTAAAGGAAAACCCGCTTCGAGCAAGCGGCCTGCCATGGGTTGCCCCATATTCCCTAACCCGATAAATCCCACTCTCTTTTTCATGGTTCTTGCCCTTTCTGTTCTGTATCTTTTTGATCTATTTTCTCAATAATCCGGAGAATCACCCCGATTTGCTGAGATAGGACCTTCTGTCAAAAGACAAAGTCCTTAGAGGGCGCACTGTGTTCTCTGGATGATTTCTTCCTGAACCTCCTTGTGGAGCTGCGTAAAGTAGGCGCTATATCCAGCCACCCGCACCAGGAGGTCAGAATACTTGTCAGGATGTTTCTGGGCATCCCTCAGGAGTGCCGTATCCACCACATTAAATTGGACATGCCAGCAACCGATATCGCACAGACCACGGATTAGACCGGCCATTTTATGCAGGCCCTCCTGAGAGCTGACAGAGGCGGGGTTCAACCGCATGTTGAGTAATGTTCCGTTCCTAAGCCTTGCCAGGTCCAGTTTTGCCACTGATTTTAGTATTGCCGTTGGGCCTTTTTTGTCGTTGCCGGGATATGGGGAGGCGTTGTCGGCCAGCGGTTCGCCTGCCTTTCTGCCACTGGGCAACGCCCCGACTACCTTGCCAAAGGGAATACCGGCGGTTACGGCGATGATCCCGGCCTGGGCCTGTCCCCCGAAGATATTCCCGTATTTCATGACCTCTTCGTTGCAGAACTGAACCACTTCTCGTGCCATGAGGTCGACTTCATCCACGTCATTGCCGAACTTAGGGGCCTCATGAAGCAACTGGCCTCTGAGGTGTTCGTATCCATCGAAGTCACTCTCCAGTGCACTCAGGAGCGCATCCATGGTGATCTTCTTTTCCTCAAAGACGAGTTTCTTGATGGAGACCAGGGAGTCGGCTGTATCTGCAATACCGATCTCGTTTACGGCCGGCCCAAAGTTGTACCTGGCGCCGCCGTGTTGTAGATCTCGCCCGGTCTCGATGCAGTCATCGGTGATTGCAGAAAGGAAGGGGGCATGAAGGAGTTCACTGTAGGCGTTTTCTGCAAGGGCGTTTACCACAAACATATGGCGAACCATGTGTGTCAACTGCGCCTTAAAGGCCTTTATCACGTCTTCGAAGCTGGAGAGATGTCTCGGGTCGCCCGTGCAAAGGCCGATCCGTTTACCCGCAAACCGCCACACCCCATCATTGAGCGCCATTTCCAGGGCCACGGGGAGGTTGATAAATCCGCCGGTGAGATGGATGCCTTCTCCCCGAGCGCGCGGCTCCACGCACCCCATGACGGCAAAATCGCGGGACTCCTCAACGGACAATCCCTTGCACGCCATGGAGTAGGCAATGAGATCTTCATTGTAAAACTTGGGATGCCCGGTACCCAATCGCGCCAATTCACATGATTTGAGGAGAAAGCGATCGGGTGTGTCCGGATGGATCCGGACCGAGATATCCGGTTGGACGACCCTGAGCTTGATCATGGCCTCAAGACAAAGATAGGAAAGCTTATTGGTCGCATCCCTCCCCTCAGGGGAACGACCACCCAGGTTTAGGTTTTGCCACTGGGGGGCACCCGTGTAGAATTTGGCGGTATCGGTATTTGAAAAGAGCATGAGCTCAGAAAACTTAAGAAATAGGCACTCCAGAAGTTCAAGGGCCTTTTCGTCTCTTTTGTCCTCTGGCTCCATCTGATAGTAGGGCATCATATACTGGTCAAACCGACCCGGAGATATCGAGTGCCCGCTCTCCTCGATCCGCACTGCCAGGTGGGTGAACCAGAAGGATTGGACAGCCTCCCAGAAATTGCGGGGAGGATGGTAGGGTACTCGAGAACAGATCTCGCTGATCTGGTGCAATTCCTTTTGCCGCCTGGGATCGGTCTCTGTTTTGGCCATCTTTGCAGCCAGCAGGGCATAGCGTTTTGCCAGCCTGGCCAGGCCCTCCAGTGTCATTCGGGCCGCCTTTAGAAACTGCAATCGGGGTATGTTTGCCGGTTCGGTAAGATCCAGGCCCATGATGGCCTTATCTGTCTGAGCCACAATCCCCTTGATCCCCGATTTCAGTACCCTTTCGTAGTTGGGAACCGTTGTTCCAATCCCCTTTTGAATCAAAGAAAAGTTGTCAATAAGACCGGTGGGTTGGGTGGGAAAGAGAGAGGGGTCCATATATATCAGACATGCCGTATCCGCAGGACAATCTTGATACACCCTTTCGCTGATCGTCTTTCCTTTCCAGAAGGGCAGGATATCTTCCCTTAGCTCTTTCTTATCCTCCTCTGATAGGGACAAGGGGTCCCAATCCCGGGTGGTTACGAGGTCCAATTCCTGATTGATCCAGCTTGCCTGGATCTCGGGAAACAACTGGGCGGCCCGGGGCTCTGTGGTCGGGCTGCCCACAATCAATTCCAGGGGGGCGATATGAATCGGTAGCTCCGTAAAGAGTTTATACATTGCCCTGCCTCGCAAGGTGACCATGGGTTCACCCTCGGCCTCCCGGTAGGCCTGGGTGATGAGACGGGCCCTGTTTATGTCTAAGGATGGACTCGATTTCAGTATCCGGTCCCTGAGATAATCAATCCGCCCATTCACCTTCTCACCTCCC
>CAZXCQ010000007.1:0-12127 GCA_964639275.1 uncultured Desulfobacteraceae bacterium
TGACCCAAATCTGGACGCCAATTCTGCGAAGTTATTTCTGCGCAAGCCCTAAGAGAGGGAAATAAGATGAAAGCTACCGGGATAGATGAGACCTATCAAAGGATGGATAGCAAAGGTTACTATCGTTTGGACATCCCGGAAAAATTGAATATGGCAAGGCTTGTCGTTGATTACTGGGCAGAGCACGGCAGGGGGCAAGACGTAGCGATCTACCATCTCGATGAGAAAATTACCTATCAGGAACTGAAAGACCTTACGGATTGCTTTGCCAACGCAATGTACAAGCTGGGAATGTCAAAGGGCGACCGTTATATAATCCGGACGCCTAATCAGCCTGAGTACCAGATTTCGTTTCTTGGCGGGCAGAAAATCGGGGCTGTCCCCATCCCCACCAATACCATGCTCAGGGAATATGAGCTGGAACATATTATCAACCACAGCGACGCCATAGCTGTCATTACTACCACCAATTATGTCAAGACCATCGAAAGTATTCGTCCCAAATGCAAGACCTTAAAGCACATCATAGTCATCGGCGATGTCCAGGGGGACCAGATCTCCTTTGAGGACCTTTTAAAGGAGAAAGGAGACTCTCTCCCGTTTGTTGAGACCCACAAGGATGATCCGGCCTATTTCCTTTATACTTCGGGGACAACCGGCGCACCCAAGGGTGTGGTCCACGGCCATCGCTTTATCATCGGTGCCGGGGACCCTATCGGAAAGTTTACAATGGGACTGGAAAGAGGGGATATCTGCGGGGGACCCACCGCACTTACCTGGATGTATGCACTGGGACATAACTTTTTGTTTGCCTTGAGGTGGGGTGTTTCCACTGCCATCTATTCGGATGAGCGATTTAACTCAGAGAGGGCCTATGAGTTTATTGAAAAATATGGAATCACGGTATTTGCGGGTACTCCGACCATATATCGAATGATGCTGGCTGTCAGGGGTGCGGAAGAGAAATATGATACCAGTTCCTTGAAGTACTGTCTCAGTTCCGGAGAACCGCTACTTGCAGAGACATGGCGCGAATGGATGAGGCGGTTTAGAGTCAAGATTATTGATAGTATGGGACAAACAGAGGCCCATGAATTTTGCACTACCCAAACGAATTTAAAGGTGAAGATCGGCTCCATGGGCAAGCCACTCCCGGGAATAGAGGTTGCCATTGTAAATGATAAGGGCGAGAGACTTCCGCCCGACGAAATGGGTCATTTGGCCATACGGAGGGATCACCCTGGCCTTTTCTTAGAATATTTCAAGATGCCGGAACGGATGGAGGACGTTTTTTTTCCAAATAACTGGTACGATACCAAAGATCTTGCCTACATGGATGAGGATGGCTATTTCTGGTATGGTTCCAGGTCAGACGATATTATGACCTGCCATGGCTATCGTATCTCCCCGGCAGATGTTGAAACTGCCTTGCAAGAACATGAAGCAGTATTGGAGTCAGGTGTGGCTGGGATCAAAGACCCTGAGATGGGAGAAAAGGTGAAGGCCTGGGTGGTCCTCCACGACGGGTTTGAACCTACCCCGGAACTGGGCAAGGAGCTTCAGGATCATGTGAAGGCGATCATTGCGCCTTACAAATACCCGAGGGAAATCGAGTTTCTGGAAGAACTGCCCAAGACTTCTTCCGGGAAAATCCTTCGGAGGGAACTTCGGAGGTGGGAGAATGAAAAGCTCGATAAGAAGTAGGACCAAGCAAATGGGGCCGTTGCTATGAAATTTCAATTTACTATCGACGAAAATGCAGGAAAAAGAGAGAGGGCTTATGATATAAGAGGCGCGATTCTTTGTGGCTATACAGGCCGCGATCAATCGGCTGTTCAGAGGCATATAGAAGAGTTAAAAAGACAAGGGGTCGAACCACCCCCTTCAGTCCCCACATTCTATCCCAAGCCTCCCAAAGGTTTGACCTTTGAAGAAGATATCCAGGTGGAAGGTAAGGAGACATCAGGAGAAGTTGAGTTTTTTCTCCTGATTGAGGGGAGCAAAATATACGTAGGGGCAGCAAGCGACCACACGGATAGGGGCTTGGAGAGGATTGACATCCTGAAATCAAAACAGATATGCCCCACGGTTCTTTCCATGAACCTTTGGAATTACGAAGAGATAAAGGAGAACTGGGAAAGAATCGAGATTCGCAGCTGGGCTGTGAGGGAAGGGGAAAAGACAATTTACCAGGACTCAATCCTCAGTACTATTCTTGCTCCGGAGGAACTAATCCGGTTGGTCCGGAGGCGAGTAGTGGGTAACTTGGAAGGGATCGCTATTTTTTCCGGTACACCTCCTCTGTTAACAGAAGAGATGATCTTTGCGGATCGTTTTGAAGGTGAGATTTTGGATCCGATCTTCAAACGGAAGATCACTTTTGGTTACTCCATTCATACCCTTGATTGGTTTAAGACTTAGGTGCCCGATAAGAAGATCCGTGCCTCCGTGGCAGAAGTTCTTTTGCACACACCAGTGTTTAACCTGGTGACGAAATTGATGGATTTTGCAATCTTAGCAATTCCCAAATTCTGGTTTATCCGGTTTAGGGGATTAACGCAAAGGGAGAGGATCTATTATGCCTGATCAGAAACAGGGAAAATGGGTCGGTAAGAGTTTGAAGAGAAAGGAAGACCTCCGTCTTCTGACGGGTCGAGGGTCCTTTATAGATGATATTCGTCTGCCAAATATGAAGCACGCGGCAATACTCAGAAGCCCTTACCCCCATGCATGGATCAGAGGTATTGATATCTCTGATGCCATGAAAGTTCCGGGAGTAAAGGGAGTCCTCACCGGTGAGGACGTAGCGAAGATGTCAAAACCCTTCCCTGTGGGGGTACCTGTGCCGCCCAAGTATTACAGTTGTGCAGTGGACAAGGTCCGTTTTGTGGGTGAGCCAGTTGCCGTTGTGGTAGCGGATAGCCGCTATATCGGGGAAGATGCCCTTGATGTGATAAGAGTTGATTACGAACCCCTGCCAGTGGTGATGGATATTGAGGAAGCCGCAAAGCCAGAATCCCCCATCCTTCATGATAATATCGGCAGCAACATCTATTCCCATCGATTTTTCAAGTATGGTGACATGGAAAAGGCCTTGGAGGAGGCAGATCTGGTGGTAAAAGGGAAGTTCCTTTTCCCTAAATACGGTTCCACCCCTATTGAGACCTATGGGGTCATTGCCTCTTATAATCCCTTTAACGAGGAATTTGTAGTCTACAACAATTATCAAGGGCCCTTTGTCAATCATTCCCTGGTAGCCCTTGCACTTGGGGTTCCGGAGAACAAGATGCGCTGGATCGTCCCCACTGACATAGGGGGTGGTTTTGGCACAAAGACAGGAATGTATCCATATATCGCCCTGATAACCCTCGCTGCCAAGAAGACAGGGATGACCGTTAAGTGGATAGAAGATCGAAGAGAGCATCTGTTGGCAAGTTCAACCGGGACAGATCGCGTCACCTATATGGAGGCAGCAGTCAAGAAGGATGGGACCATATTGGCTCTTAAAGATAAGGCCATGGATAACACTGGCGGGTACATCCGGCCGCCAGAACCGGGTTGTGCCTATCGAAGCACAGGAAATCACACCGGGGCCTATCAGATAAGGAATTTAGACAGAGAGGTCATGGTGGTGGGAACCAACAAGTCTCTGACAGCCCCAAACCGCGGGTATACGTGTCAGGAACTGTATTTCAGCGTGGAAAGAATGGTGGACATGGTCGCTGCCGAACTGGGGATGGACCCCGCCGAGGTACGGTTTAAGAACTTTATTCGGCCCGAACAATTCCCCTATACAACGGCAACCGGCGGGGTTTACGATGCGGGGAACTATCCGAAGGCATTTCAGATGGCCCTTGACATGATTGATTATAAAAAGATGAGAGAGGAGCAGCAAAAGGCCAGGGAGGAAGGAAGGCTTATCGGTATCGGCCTTGCAACCGTTGTAGATCCCTCTGTCACCAATATCGCATATGTCACGCTGGCCTTGACCCCGGAACAAAGAGCAAAGGGGCACCCCAAGTCGGGGTCGGGTGAGTCGGTCATCGTCAAACTAGACCCTTTGGGCAAGGCCCATGTGATTGCCTCTACCAACCCTCAGGGCCAGGGACATGAGACGGTCATATCTCAGATAGTGGCTGATGAACTCGGGATTCACCCCGACGATGTAACAGTAAGCGACGTAGTGGATACCCATGACCGGGTCTACACCATCACCACGGGCAGTTACTCCAGTCGCTTCGCCTCAGTGGGGGTCAACGCGGTTGTTGATGCGACCCGCAAGGTAAAGAAGAAAATGATAAAGATTGCCGCCCATCTTCTGGAGGCCAACCCCGACGACTTGGAGGTAAAGGATGGAAAATTCCAGGTAAAGGGCTCTCCTGATAAATCGATTCAGGTCAAACACGTGGCCGGGACTGCCCACTGGAATCAGGTCGCCCTGCCTAAAGGAATGGATGTCGGCCTCTATGCCAGTAGCCTACTGTCGATGCCTACTTCGCGACCACCAGATGAATTGGACCGTGTGGACTCATCCAACACCTATGGATTTATCGCGGAGGCCATCGTTGTAGAGGTTGATCCTGAGACGGCAGAGGTCAAGTTCCTCAAGTGGGCCAGCGTGCACGATGCAGGGACCATCCTAAACCCAATGCTGCTTGAGGGTCAAGTGATGGGAAGTATTGCTCATGGCCTGGGGGGAAGTCTTTATGAAAAGTGGGCATATGATGAGAACGGTCAATGCCTGACAGCATCTTTTCAGGATTACCTTGTTCCAACGGCAAAGGAGATCCCGAAGATCGACATCGGGCATGTTGAAACCCCTTCACCTTTTACGGCGCTTGGCTCAAAAGGGGCGGGAGAAAGCTCTACAATGTCGGTTCCTGTAGCGATTGGAAATGCGATTGCAGATGCCCTGTCTCCCTTGGGGGTAACCATAAACGAGCTTCCTCTCGGTCCGAACAAGATTTGGCAATTGATCCAGAAGGCCAAGGCCAAAGGATGATTTAGCGACAAAAGGAAGGACTCATGAAACTTGAAGGAAAATACTCCTTTAATGCGACCCCGGAAATCCTATGGGAGGTTTTCACAGACCCCAAGTATCTCAAAAAGGCCATCCCAGGATGCGAAAAACTCGATGAACAAGCGCCCGGGAACTATGACGTCACTGTAAAGATAGGAATTTCGGCTGTCAAGGGGACGTATAACGGCAAGTTCGAAGTGGCTGATCCGGAACCCCCCAACCGATGTCGTTTGATTGGCGAGGGTAGCGGAAGCCCCGGCTTTGTAAAGGGGGGTGGGGCCATTGAGATGTACAAAGAGGGCAACAGCACCATTGTAGCCTATACTGGCGAGGGGCAGATAGGAGGACTGATCGCAGGGGTTGGACAGAGGCTTCTCAGCGGGATAGCCAAAATGTTATTGGGCCAGTTCTTCAGGAATATAAAGAAGGTGTTAAAATCTCGGTCGTAATATGGGAGAGAGCATATGAAACCAAGTGCCTTTGAATACTTTACCCCCAAAAGTGTAGCTGACGCAATCAAGCTATTGGAACGTTACGAGGATGAAGCCAAGATTATTGCCGGGGGTCAAAGCCTCGTGCCGATGATGAACTTCAGACTCGCCCGACCAAACATCCTGATAGATATCAATGGGATCAAGGAACTCAACTATATTAGAGAGGAAGGGGGTGAACTCGTTATCGGGGCGTTGACCCGGGAGAGGGACCTTGAGCTATTTCCGTTAGTAGTGGAAAAGTGCCCCATACTGGCCAAGGCAGTCTCCTTCGTTGGTCACTCCGCGATCAGAAACCGAGGGACTATCGGAGGAAGCCTGGTTCATGCAGACCCTTCTGGAGAGATTTCCACAACCATTAATGCCTTGAATGCAAAAATGAAGGTCGTGGGACCGTCGGGTGAAAGGGTCTTGGGGCCCGATGAGTTCTTTTTGACTTATCTGACGACCTCATTGGGACCTTCGGATATCCTTGTTGAGGTCAGATTTCCGATTTTTCCTGAGAAGGCAGGCTGGTCCTTTATGGAGCTGAGCCGGCGTGCCGGTGATTTTGCCATCGTTGCCGTGGCAGTTATCCTTTTTATGGGGGAGGGGGGGCTTTGCAGTGAGGCGCGCATCTCCCTGGGGGGGGTCGCTCCGACCCCTATCCGGGCAGAGGCCGCAGAAGAGCTCCTGTCCGGTCAGGTGATTACCGACGAATTGATAGACAAAGCAGGGAAAGAGGCAGGAGAGGCAACAGACCCTGAACCCGATTACCACGCCTCTGCGGAATATCGCAAGGCTATGTCGAGGGTTTTTGTGCAAAGAGGGCTCAAAGAGGCGTGGAACTTGGTCAATGGAGGTCAGTAGAATGGCAGAAGGTCGTCGAATTGAAGTGGAGGTAAATGGCCTAAAATACCAAATGGAGGTAGAGCCCAGGAGACTCCTCGTTGATTTTTTGAGAGAAGATCTGGAACTGATAGGAACCCATATTGGATGTGAGCATGGGATTTGCGGTTCCTGTACGGTTTTGTTCAATGGAAGGGCAATCCGTTCATGTCTGATGTTTGCCATTCAGGCACATGGGGCTGAAATCATGACCGTAGAAGGCCTTGCCAAGAATGGAAAATTGCATCCTATTCAGGAGGCATTCCGAGAACATCATGGTCTTCAATGTGGCTACTGTACACCCGGTATGCTGATTACCGCATACGAATTCCTCAATAGCAACCCTCACCCTACAGAGCAAGAGGCGCGAGAGACTATGGCAGGGGTATTGTGTCGATGCACAGGATACAAGCAGGTCATCGATTCGGTTATGGCAGCAGCAGCTGAAATGAGAGGGAAATGATCTTACAGCAATTGATCAACGGGTTGATGTTGGGCGCCACTTATTCTCTTGTGGCCATCGGATACACTTTGATTTTCGGGGTGCTTGGGCTTCTTCATTTTGCCCACGGCGAGGTCCTGATGGCCGGCGCCTTTATGGGGCTCTATATCATTCTCTGGAGCAACCTCCCCCTTTACATTACCCTACCCCTGGCCATGATAGCAACGGGCGTATTAGGGATTCTTATTGAACTACTGGCTATCAGACCCCTTAGAAAGGACTTTCACTTGGCCCCCCTTTTGAGCACCATAGGCGTTACGATTATTCTCCAGAACTTGGCTGTAAAGCTCTTTGGGGGTTATGGAACGCGTTTTCCTGATGCGATTAAGGACTTCCATTTCAAGATCGGTTCCCTTTTTATCAGTTCCATAAACATGCTGATACTCGGAATCTCTCTATTCCTGATGATAGCACTCTATTTCTTTATTGCAAAAACAAAGATAGGTAAGGCCATGCGGGCGGTTTCTGAAAGCCACCTCACCGCGGGGTTTTTGGGAGTGAATGTGGACCGGATCGTTCTACTCACCTTTGGGATCGCCTCGGCCTTAGCCGGCGCTGCCGGCGTGATGATCGGTCTCAGTTTTCACGCTATTAGCCCCTTTATCGGGCTCACCTTTGCCCTCAAAGGACTCATTGTCATGCTTCTTGGCGGGCTCGGGAATGTGTTGGGGGCAATGATTGGAGGGCTCATTCTGGGGCTGGCCGAGGTGACCGCTATCGTTGTACTTCCGACGGAGATCAATTTACAGGACATTTTTTCTTTCGGTATCATGATTCTTATACTCATATTCAGACCCACTGGCCTTTTTGGAACACGTATTACTCAAAGTTAGTAGGAGCCGGGTTTGGATTATCTCATTTCAGTTGTCACCATCGCGGGCATTTACATTATTATGGCCGTGAGCTTTTATCTCCCTTTTATGACAGGTCAGATTTCATTGGGTCAGGCTGGATTTATGGCCGTAGGGGCTTACGGGTCAGCCATCTGCTCGGTGAAGTTTGGGATTCCATATATCCCTGCCGTCTTGATTGGGGGAATTGAAGCAGGGATCGTGGGATTTCTTGTGGGAATCCCGGCTCTCCGTATCAAAGGGATCTACCTGCTGCTTTTGACCCTGGGCTTTGGCGAAATCGTCCGTGTGGTTTTTATCAACGTGGAGTACATCGGTGCGGCTGCCGGCTTCCCTGGCATACCCTATCAGAAACACTCTATGCTGTATGCATACACCGTGGTTTTTATACTGATTATCTTTCTTGGTCGGTTACGGAAATCACGGATGGGAAGGGCCTTTCATGCCGTTGGCAGTGATGAGGACGTCGCTGAGGTCATCGGTGTGAACATTACCTTTGTCAAGCTCATCGCCTTTTCTACGGGTGCCTTCATCGCTGGTATCGGCGGGGGGATCTTTGCCCATTACCAGGAATACATTGAACCCCTCATGTTTGACGTTATGCATTCTGTTGAGTTCATCGTATTCACGATATTTGGTGGTATTCAGATCTTCTGGGGCCCTATATTCGGTGCATTTTTCCTCACCTTGATACCAGAATTTCTCCGCTTTATCCAGGATTGGAGGATGGAATTGTATGGGGCCCTTTTGATCGGCATGATGATTGTCAGGCCCCAGGGGGTCATAGGGCTAGATACGATCCAGGCTCTAAAGAGGATTTCCGGCAAGGTCCTTGGGAACGGTCTATCCTGAGATCGTACGCTGTTTTTGAGTGGAGGGGAAATGATCCTCAACATCAGGAATGTGGCCAAACAGTTTAATGGATTCCGTGCCCTTTCAAATATCGGTATAGATGTAGAGGAAGGGAAGATCCATGCAATCATCGGCCCAAATGGGGCGGGCAAGACCACCCTATTTAACCTGATCAGCGGGATGTATGGTTTGACAGAAGGGGAAATTCGATTCAAGGATGTCGTAATCAGCAAACTAAAACCTCACCTCAGGGCTAAGCTTGGTATTGGTCGGACATTTCAGATTGTGCGCCTTTTTGGCTTAATGAGTGTTTTGGAAAACGTAATGACAGGCGCTCATTGCAAGACCAGGACTGGCCTTTTAAGGACCTTTTTTAGATTTTCAAGAGGCGAGCCGGAGGAAGAGAGGGTAACCCGCGAAAAGGCAATACGCTGGCTGGAGTTTGTGGGTCTGGCACACAAAGCGGATCAAGTGGCCTCCAACCTCCCCCATGCCGAGCAGAGGCTTGTTGAGATTGCAAGGGCCTTGGCACTGGATCCTGATCTGGTCCTTCTCGATGAACCAGCTGCAGGTATGAATCCTAACGAGACCCTGGAACTCAACTCGCTTATCTCAAAGATCAACCAGATGGGGAAAACGATCCTTTTGATCGAGCATAACATGGAACTGGTTATGGGAATATCCCATGTAATTACGGTACTAAACTTTGGGGTGAAGATCGCCGAGGGAGTCTCTTCTGAAATACAGAATGACCCGAGAGTCATAGAAGCCTATCTGGGCACGAAAAGGTGATCAACATGCTATCGGTAGAGGGGGTCTCTTCGGGATACGGAAGAATTCTCGCCATTCACGACGTGGATATCAATGTCAAAAAAGGGGAGGTGGTGGTCCTTATTGGGGCCAATGGAGCCGGAAAGAGTACCCTCCTGAGGACAATATCCGGGGCGTTGAGGCCAAGCAAAGGCCAAATAATCTTTCAGGGCCGGAAGATCAATGGGTATAAGCCCCATTTGATCGTAAAAATGGGGGTGGTTCAGATTCTGGAGGGTAGGGGAATTCTATCCCATATGACCGTAAGGGAAAATCTGGAAATGGGGGCCTATCTTCGATCTGACAAGGAGGCAATAGAGGAGGATCTGGTTCAAGTATTGGAAAAATTTCCCCATCTCAAAGAGCGTTTGAGCCAAAGTGCGGGCACTCTTTCAGGCGGCGAGCAACAGATGTTAGCCATCGGCCGAAGCCTGATGGCAAGGCCACAGTTACTTCTTATGGATGAACCTTCGCTTGGACTCGCCCCTGTTATAGTGGAGTTCATCCTTGAGACGATCCACGATCTTCGTGTCAAAGACGGGTACACGATCCTACTGGTTGAGCAAAATGCCAATCAGGCCTTGGATGTGGCTGATCGCGGATACGTGTTGGAGACAGGACGGATCGTCACGGAAGGAAAGAGCCAAGAATTACGTGACAATGAACAGGTCCAGAGGGCCTACCTGGGTAAAGCTAGCGGATCCGCGCAGACCTAACTTGCATGCTGAACCCTAAACTATAAACCTGTAAATGCTTACCTAATTTATTGAGTGGTAAGGGGGGTGATAAAAGAGAAGGTGAGGGGATTTGACGCGGTTCAAATTAACTACATTAAGGAGGTTGCCATGCGCAAAAAGAGATTTCTTGTGCCTTTAATGATGGTAACATTTTCCCTGTCCTTGGGCCTGATGTTCGCCACGCCATCCATGGCAGCAAAGCTTTATGGGGACAAGGTCAAGATTGGCGCTATCTATTCTACCTCAGGTGTCTGCGCAGAGTGGGGTATGGCTGCGAAGATAGCAGGGGACATTGCAGTCGAGGAGATCAATGCAGCAGGCGGTATTGGCGGGGTTCCCATAGAGATCACCTGGTATGACGTTGGGTGCAAGGCCGCTCCTGCCATCCCGGTTATCGAGAAACTCGCAAAGCAAGACATGGTCCTTGTGGTCAATGGGCCCTGTCAGAGTTCTGTGTGCGAGGTTATCTTCCCAAAACTCAACAGACTGAAACTTGTGCTTGTCTCATTTTGCTCTTCTAAACCGGGGCTGTCTGCCCTCAGCCCTTGGGCCTTCAGGAACACCCTGACAAGCGACAAACAGCTCGCGCCGGCCATAGAGAAATGGAAGGAAAAATACAATATCAAGACCGCAGTGATTCTTTACAACTCCGAAGATGCCGTTTCTACGGTGGAGGGGAAAAAGATCATGCCTGTCCTTTTCAAGAAATACGGCATAAAACTGCTCAAAATGTTCTCGTTCCAGACCCAGACCGTTGATTTTGCACCCTTTATGACCGAGATTAAGGCCCTCAAACCTGACGGAATAGCCGTTGGGAGCTGCTATGAACATGGAGCCAAGATAGCTATTGAAGCCCGCCGCCAGGGGATCAAGGCACCTATTCTTGGTGGAGCCTGTAACAGCACCCCCGGCCTGATCGAAATCGGGGGGGATGCCGTTGAAGGGTACTATGGTTCAACGGCGGCATGGGTGGAGGGTAATCCGGATCCCAGGATGGTCAAGTTCTTGGAGGAATTTAAAAAGCGATCTCCCGGTGGAAAGGCGCCTCCATATGGTGGACCGCGTTCTTACGACAATATATACATCATCAAGAAGATCATAGAGGAAGAGGGGGTGACCAACAAACCCGAGGATCTCGAAAAAGATCGGGATAAGATACGACAAGGCTGGAAAAAGCTCAAGAACTATGATGGCATCTCCGGCATTACTACCATGGACGAAAATGGTGACGGGATCGGAGGAGTAAGGACACTGGTGGTCGAGCATGGTAAATTCGTCGCCAAATAGGGGATATGGATCACATGAATCGCCCTTAATGCGATTTACCTATTCACAATAACGATTCTCTATCTTTGCCACGTCCATCAGATCACCCCGAATTTCGCAAGGGTGTTTGTTGAGCCCATGCATTTCGACCTTTGCTGGGAGAACCGGATAACCGAATAGAGGAAGGAAATCCCTTGCAAGGCCTTACAATTTGCGGTTTTCCGGTAAGACTTGCGAAATTCCGGATCAATAATCTGGAAAAGACAGCTTTGGCAGTCGGCTAGACATTTTTTCGCCTGGCATATTGAAATTCATTCTTATTTTTATTCGGTCATGGGCGCCTCTTTTTTAAGAGACACCCGTGACCAAAATTTGAGGCTTTTTCAGCCGTGGCGGTCCGGCAGGGCTATAGAGAAATAATGGAGGTCGTTTCCTCTCTCTCGCAAATAAAGCGAAGCGGGATATGCCCATCCTCGTTTTAAAACCCGGAAGGACACAGACATGTGCAAAGGCGTCTGCTTCACATACGGGTTCGCTTGCCCTTGACGATACTATTGTTGATCACGCATTTCGCCAGTACGGCATTACCCGTGCTTACGATCTGGAAGAGTTCCTGGAGTTCATGAAGGCATTTTCATACCAGCCGTTTCCCAAGGGAAACCGGATCGGTATTGTGACCTTCAGCGGTGCCAACGGAGTGATGGCATCGCAATGATAACAACTGGCGTGTT
>CAZXCQ010000007.1:12227-41623 GCA_964639275.1 uncultured Desulfobacteraceae bacterium
ACCTTCAGCGGTGCCAACGGAGTGATGGCATCGCAATGATAACAACTGGCGTGTTGGGGATTATTTTGGGAAGTTACTTTAGATTAACTAAATAGTGAGGTTGCCATAAGGAAAAGATTTCTTGTGCCTTTTATCCTGAGATACGGAAGGGACACAAAAAAGTTTTGACCGATCACCTTCAGAGAAAGGAGAGAAACCATGGTAAAAACCATCACCAAATGTAGGTTATTCATTCTGATAATCGCCTTTGTATGCTTCATTGTAACCATGCCGGCCCCCTCCCCGGCCAAACAGCCGGTACAACTCAAACTGGCCTCTTTCAAGATCGGAAGCGGCTGGTTTGTCATGGCCGGTGTCATGGCCGATATTTTCAAAAGAAGCCTCCCGCCTGGCTCTATAGTGGACGCCCTTCCAAAGTCCGGTGGTATAGGAAATCCGAAACTGCTTGGTCTAAAGAAGGCAGAGATCGGGTTCGCTTTTCCAATGACAGCCAATTGGGCCTGGAATGGAGTCTACCGTTACGATAAAAAGATCCGGAATATTCGGGCGATTGCAGGGGGATTGGATAGCTACTGGGTTCTAAGCGCCGTGAAAGCGGATAAAGGGATAAACAGCTGGGCAGATATGAAATCCAAGAAAATGGGTCTTCGGATCTGCACCCAGTCGAAGGGCTCCTTGAGCGAGTTTGCGGCCAGGCAAGTCCTGAAGGAATATGGGATCTCCTATCAAGACCTGAAGGGATGGGGGGGAGATATCTTGATGAAGGGATTTAAGGAGATGGTTCCGGCCCTGAAGGAAGGCGCTATTGATGGCTTCCTGATGATGGCCACTCCATTTCACCCAACGTGGACTGAAGCGTCCATCTCCCGACCTCTTAGGTTTTTGTCCATGGAAGATACTATTTTGGGACAACTGGAGAGTAAATATGGCTACACCAAGTCGATCGTCCCCGCAGGGATGTTCACGGGGCTGCAAAAGGATGTGGTGACCATTGGCTTTCCTACCTGTCTCTTGGTCCGGGAAGATATCTCTTCTGAGGTGGTCTATACCCTCTTAAAAGCCATGGTACAAAACAAGGAAAAAATCCAGGCTGCCTATAAGAGCTTTAAGGCATTCGACCCAAAGACTGCATGGAAGCCAGAAAAGGTTGGAGGGGTCCCCCTTCATCCTGGTGCTGAGAAGTACTACAAAGAGATGGGTTGGAAATAATGCAAGTTTCCTACTTATCGGAGGTCCCCTTTTACGTGTGGTCACGGACGGGAAGAGCTAGATGGTCACTGCCAGAAGGTCTTTCCTTTCGAGTTTCTATAGGATAAACAGGATGAGTGGATGGAATTAAGACTCGAAAAGGTTCGGTATTTTCTGGCAGGGGCCATAGCCATCTGCTGGTCCCTCTTTCAGATTTACGGGGCCTGGGATGTCACCCTGGACACCCTAATCTTGAGGGCCGCTCACGTCGGTTTTGCCCTCTCTCTTGCCTTCCTCCTGAATCCCACTTTTAAGTCCAGACCCAGGCTCTCTCTTGCTATCGATACTATCTTCATGCTGCTGGGGATCGGGGTCGGTCTTCATATTATTACAAATTTCGATCGCATTATTCAGAGAATTGTATCCGTTGACGAAATGACCTTTGGCGATCTCTTTTTTGGCTTCATAGCGGTGCCGTTGATCCTGGAGGCGACCCGAAGGACGGTGCGAGCCGCCTTGGCCATTGTGGGAACCTGCTTTTGCATTTATGCCCTGTCCGGCCCCTATCTATTCGGTACGTTAAAACATTCTGCAGCAGACATATATGAATGGGTTGAGTATCTCTACCTCACATCTGACGGCATCTTTGGGGTCCCCACTGGTGTCTCCGCCACTTTTGTCTTCCTCTTCATCCTCTTTGTTGCCTTTCTTAAAAGGACCCAGGTAAGCCAGTTTTACCTTGATCTGGCCTTCGCGGTCACGGGCCGTTCCCGGGGTGGGGCAGCCAAGGCATCGGTTGTGGCCTCCAGTTTTTTTGGCACGATCTCTGGCAGCGCTGTGGCCAACACCGTGGGAACAGGGAGTTTTACCATCCCGTTGATTATCCAATCGGGTTACAGGCGGCATTTTGCAGGGGCTGTGGAGGCACTCGCTTCAACAGGAGGGCAGCTCATGCCTCCCATCATGGGTGCAGCCGCCTTTGTTATGGCCGAGTTAACCGGGACCCCTTACTGGGACATTTGCAAATCGGCTGCCTTTCCGGCCCTTCTCCTTTATGGGGCGGTCTTCTTCATGATTCATTTGGAGGCACTTAAGACGGGCCTAAAGGGCTTGGAGAAAGAGGAACTGCCCAACTTGAGGCTGACTTTAAAAAAGGGCAGCTACAAGATACTTCCAGTTGTGGTCCTCATCACCTTCCTTGCTCTTGATTACACCGTCACCAAAGCCGCCCTCGTGGCGATCCTGTCCACACTGGTCGTCTTTCTGTTCGATCGCAAAAGCGTGGAATTCTTTGCATCCGTCGGAACGGAGTCCAAAATGGGGCCCAGGGATCTTTTCAATGCCTTAACGAAGGGATTGGGCTCAGCGCTGGTAGGTCTTGGAAAGACCCTGGATCAGGGTGCGAAGATGGCAGTCAATGTTGCAGTTGCTTGTATCTGCGCTGGAATTATTGTTGGTGTGATTACCCTCTCCGGTTTTGGTCTCCGATTCTCGAGCATGATAAGTGCATTCTCAGGCGGCAATCTTCTCCTTGCCCTGTTGCTGGTCGCCATGTGCTCCATCATCCTGGGGATGGGGATGTCCACTACTGCGGATTACATTACGGTATCCACCTTAGCCGTACCTGCTCTCTATATGTTAGGGGTCACTCCCCTTTCAGCCCACATGTTCGCCATGTACTTCGCCTGCCTGTCTATGATCAGTCCTCCCGTTGCGTTAGCTGCTTATGCTGCAGCAGGGATTGCACAGACAGGACCGTGGCGGGTCTGTTTCACCGCTATGAGACTCGGGATCGTGGCCTACCTGATCCCATTCATGTTCGCATACAACCCGGCACTACTCATGGTCGGGCCTCTTGCAGAGGTGGTATGGGCATGCGTGACTGCGCTGATTGGCGTGGTTGCGCTATCCGGAGCAACCATGGGTTTTCTATTCAAGGCGATACCACCCCTTGAGAGAGTTCTGCTGGGAGGGGCAGGGATTGCTTTGATTTTTCCTGGAGTAAGCAGCGACTATGTAGGAATACCCCTGACCGCAATGGTGCTCGCACGGAATTATTTCACAAGAAAGAGAGAGCATGCTTCACCAACTGCTGGGGGTATCAAGAAGACGACTATAGCACATTCGGGAATTGGTGGTGAAAGGGAAGTAGGTCGATCCCCTGTGCCCTGAAGTGCCTTTATTTCAGAAGTAAGAAAGAATAACGCTATTATTTGATCTGCCGTAACCCTTCACGGGTTCAAAGGCGCAGGGGTTCATTGCCGGCGTATTGGCAAGCATGTGGCAAAGCCAGCATGTTTTACGAGGACTCCAGGTCTTCGATCTTGTCCTTTTCCTTAATCCTAAATTCCGATTCATCGGTAAACCCGGTCGAAGATCCCGCCGGCCGGGGAACCTGTGAACGCTTACGGTCTGCCAAACGCCTAAGACTTCAATGATACGCCATAATGGGAGTCGAGTGATGAGTGAAGATTTCAGGGGCTTTTTGAAGGAGATGGAGGTGACAGGGGAGGGCGGCTTTATCCGAATCAAAAAAGAAGCAGATGCGCGATATGAGATTGCCGCGATCGTGACGAAACTGGAGAGGGCAAAGAAGGTTCCACTCCTTCTGTTCGAAAATGTGAAAGGGACATCGATGCCTGTGGTTGTCAACTGTTATGCCACGCGGGGTCGAGTCGCAAGGGGAATCGGTGTATCAAAGGAAGATTTGGGGAAGAGGGTCAATGATGCCTACATGAACCCCATTCCTCCTGTCGAGGTCTCAAGCGGACCGGTTCAAGAGGTCGTCCTTGCGGGCGATGAACTGGATCTACGCAAGCTCCCGGCCATGATGTACCATGATACGGACGGCGGATCCTATATCACCGCGGGAATTGTCTTTGCAAAGGATCCGGACACGGGTGTTTTTAACCTCAGTTATAATCGTTTAATGGTTAAAGGAAGAGACCGGATCGGTATCTTCATGACCGTCGGCAAACACCTCAATTCCCTATACTCTAAGATGGAGGAACAAGGTAGGTCCCTTGAGATTGCAGTGGCTATCGGAAATCATCCTGCCTGGGCAATTGGTGCCCTGGCAATCGGACCCTACGAGGAGGAAGAGCTGGGCATCGTTGGGGCACTCAAGGGAAGTCCCTTGGAGATGGTCAGATGCAAGACCGTGGATTCCATGGTCCCCGCCGGGGCTGAAATGGTCCTGGAAGGGGAGATCAAGCCATTCACCAGGGAAAAGGAAGGGCCCTTTGGCGAGTTTACGGGCTACGCCACTCGCGCTGGCATGAACCCGGTCCTTTGCCTCAAGGCGATCACTCACCGCAATAATCCGATCTATCAGGATATCTGCGGGGGGCAGCACAGGGAACACCTCATCATGGCGACCATCCCCATGGAGGCCAACTACCTCAGAGCCGTAAAGGGAGCGGTCCCTGAGGTGGAGGCGGTTCGGGTGCCGGCACCTTTCACACTCATTATCTCAATGAGGAAGAAATATGAAGGTCAGGCCCGCACAGCTATGCTGGCCGCGTTCAATGCAGACCTCTATCTCAAGCACGCCATAGTGGTAGATCACGATATACGAATTTCAGATCTCCAGCACGTGCTCTGGGCCATTGCCACGAGGGTTCAGGCAGAGAGGGACATCTTCATTGTTCCACGTGTTCGTGGGTCCGCCCTTGACCCCTCGGCAGATCCCCTTGGTGTGGTGGACAAGATGGGAATCGACGCGACAGCCAAACCGAGTCTGGATCGATTTGCCCCTGTCAATAGGGTGCCCAACGAGGTATTGGAACGAATAAGATTAGAGGATTACATTGGAAATGGCGGTTAAGAATCGTGGGGCAGGAGGAAGAAATATCAAGAATTTTCACAGGAGGATTTGATTCATGGTAAAGCCCTATAAAGATCTAAGGGAAGTGATGGATAAGAAAGACAGAGGACTGCGTGAGAAGGTGATGTCCCTGAAAGAGGCCGTTGGGATCATCAAGGATGGAGATCATGTTGCCGCTGGGGGTTGTCACTACTCCCGGACACCTATGGCTGCTATTTGGGAAATCATCCGTCAAAAGAAAAAACATCTGGTTTATTCCAGGAGCATTACATCCACCGAGGGGGACCTCCTTTTAGTGGCCGAGGTTACCAAACACGTGGTGACAAGTTGGTTCAGCCCTGGGGTCACATGGGGTGTTTCCCGTGTGATGCGTCATTACATCCAGGAAGGCCTTGCCGTTTTCGAGGAATGGAGCCATATGACCCTTGGTCTACGGTATAGGGCAGGGGCAATGGCAATTCCCTTTATCCCTGCAAGAGCCTTGCTGGGCTCTGACCTCTATCCAAGGCTTCCTGAGATCAAAGAGATGGAATGTCCCTATACAGGAGAGAAGCTGGTCTTGGTACCGGCCCTGAACCCTGACGTGGCCATCCTCCACACCCAACGTTGTGATTCCTATGGCAATGTACAGAGCGAAGGAATCCCCTTTATGGATCAAGACATCGCACTGGCTGCCGACAAGGTCATTATTACGACGGAGAGGATCGTAAGTAACGATCAGATCCGGAGATCACCCGACCGGACAACCATCCCATTTTTCTGTGTGGATGCGGTAGTAGAGGTACCTTACGGTTGTCTGCCCCACGAGTGTTATGGACAATATGAGCCCGATTTCAGAAATATGGATAAATACGTGAAGACCATGATGGAGAAGGGACCTGATGGTGTGAAGGAATATCTGGACCAATACGTATTTGGTCCTGCAACTTGGAACGACTACTTAGAGATGTTGGGATTCAAGAATATTCTGGAGGCGACAGTCCAGGGAAGGGGGGTTTACAATGACTAAAACAGCATACAATACTGCCGAGCTGGTTACTGTGATGAGCGCAAGGGCCCTTGATGACGGAAAAATTGTCTTCGGAGGAGCAGGCATGCCACTGATTTCATGCATCCTTGCACAGAAGACACATGCCCCAAGTTTGACGATCCTTTTTGAGGGGGGAGTGATCGGACCCCATATAGAAGCAGGCAAACTGCCCCCCTCTACAAACGAGCAGAGATGCGCCAGAAAGGGCAACATGCTTCTTTCGATCACCGACATCTTGCTCCTTCAACAAAGGGGCTACGTGGACTATGGGTTTCTGGGGGGTGCCCAGATCGATCAGCACGGAAACCTCAACAGCTCCTTTATCGGTGATCCGGATAAACCGAAGGTGCGCCTTCCTGGAACTGGTGGGGCAAATGATATAGCCAGTCTGGCATCGAAGATATTGGTGGCCATGCACCACGAGAAAAAACGCTTTGTGGAGAAGGTTGATTTTATCACAACTCCCGGTTACCTGCAGGGAGGGGACAGCCGGGAAAGGGCGGGGTTAACAGTAGGGGGGGTATACCAGGTGATTACCCATCTGGGTATTTTTGGCTTTGACAAAGAAACCAAGAGGATGTGTGTCAAAGGTCTCCATCCGGGGGTCAATATAGAGGAGGTCAAGGCAAGGACCGGCTTTGAGTTGATTATCCCGGATGATCTTCCGCGAACCGACCCGCCAACTGAAGAAGAGCTTCGTATATTGAGAGAACTGGATCCTGATAAGAGATATACAGCTCCGAGGGAAGAATAGGGGGAAGAGTCAGATGGATGATAAGCGGAAGAAAGACCTTCAATATCTCTTTAACCCCCGTTCAATTGGGATCCTCGGGGCCTCCTCTGATCTCAACAAGGTCAGCGGGAGACCCCTTTCATATATGCTTCGTTTTGAATACCCTGGAAAAATTTTTCCCATTAACCCTAAATATAAAGAAATAGCCGGGGTTAAATGCTATCCCTCCATAAAAGATGTGCCTGGAGAGATCGACGTCCTTATGGTGATAATCCCTGCCGTTGAGGTTCTGGATAATCTGGAATTAGGTCTGGATAAAGGGGTCAAGGTAGCTGTAATCATCAGCGGCGGATTTGCTGAAACAGGCGATGAGGGCAAGGAGTTACAGGGGAAGTTGACCTCTTTTGCCAAAGAGACCGGGATGCTATTATACGGGCCGAACACAACTGGTTTTCTCAGCCTTGTCAACCGCGCCGTGGCCACTTTTTCACAGTCCCTTGAGGTGATCGAGGATATGGTACCGGGGAAGACAGGACTGATCACGCAAAGTGGTGCCTTTGGAGCAGCCATTTTTGTTCGGGCCATGCGGGTTGGTCTTGGGTTTAGCCACTGGGCAGCAACAGGCAACGAGGCTGATCTGGAATTCTGTGATTTTCTTGAGTATATGGTTGATGACCCCGATACTCAGGTGATTACCGGCTTCATGGCCGGTGTCGAAGATGGTCAAAAGCTGATTAAAGGTCTGGATAGGGCGGCCCAGAAGGGGAAACCGGTGGTTCTCCTCAAGATGGGGAGTACGGAGGCGGGGAAAAGGGCGGCCATTTCCCACACGGGTGCCATAGTCGGTTCGTCAAGGGTCTATGATGCGGTCTTCAGACAAAAGGGTGTGGTCGTTGCCCGAGACATCGCACAGTTGATTGACTACTCCATGGCCTTTTCCACCACCCCCCTTCCCAAGGGTAAAAGGGTGGGGATCATGACTGAGTCGGGAGGGGGCGGCGTACTCCTTACCGAGCGTTGTTCTGAACTGGGTTTGGAGGTCACCGAGATCATTGGACCAACCCGTGAAAGACTAAAAGAGGTAGTCCCCTCCCTGGGTTCAATAAAAAACCCGGTCGATCTAACGGGACAGAGCCTGAGCAATCCATCACTGGTCAAAGGGGCGATCAAGATCATGCTGGAATCTGAAGATTTTGATATCGTTGTCCCGCTACTCTTGATGTCCAAGGCCACAGCTGAAAAAAAGGCCATGGATCTTTTGGACCTCTACAACCAACACAGACAAAAAAAGGCGATGGTTATTTGTTGGCCAGAGGGCCCAAAGGAATGGATCCAGTTTCTCATGAAAGAGCTAATACATGTCTCTGTAACACCCACAAGATGTGCCCATACACTGAGTGCCTTGGCTGATTATGCCAACTTTCTGGGGCAGTACCAGAAACAAACTGCCATAAAGACAGATGGGATTGAGCTTCCAGCTGACCGAAAAGAAAAGGTCCTGGAGATCATCGAGGAAGCAAAACAAAGAGGGGAGAGACAATTGAGTGAATACCTGGCAAAAAAGATCTTGCAGGCATATGACATCCCCATTACAGATGAGGACCTAGCCGGATCAGTGGAAGAGGCTATAGAGATTGCCGGAAGGATAGGATATCCGGTGGTCACCAAACTCATCTCACCAGATATCCTGCACAAAACCGAGGCCGGAATTGTGGCCTTAGACATCGATTCAGAAGATCGACTAAAGACGGTCTATAAAGAGATCATGGAGAAGGGGAAGGCTTACAAATCTGATTCCAGGGTGGAGGGTGTGTTAATTCAGAAAATGATCTCTGACCGGGGAGTCGAGACGATCGTTGGGATTTCTCGTAAGAGACCTTTTGGTCCAGCCATCATGTTTGGTTTAGGGGGTATCCTTGTGGAGGTTATACAGGATGTGTCTATCAGTATCTTGCCAGTAACCCATAGAGATGTGGAGGATTTAATTCGTCAGATACGCGGCTACCCCATCTTTGAGGGCACCAGGGGGAGAAACCCTTCGGATTTGGATGCACTCGTCAGTGTTCTCCTCAAGGCCGCCTGTCTGGCAGATGAACTCCCGGACGAAATCGCCGAGATAGACATCAATCCCTTGACAGTCCTGGAGAAAGGAAAAGGTGTCATGGCAGTAGATGCCGTTGTTTTGTTAAGAGACCAGGTTGAAAACTCCGCCTAAGACAATGGTCCCTCATGAATCAATTTGAAAAGGAGAAATTTGTGAATCAAGGCGAAAACGATCCTGATGCTCTTTTTTTGCGGGGCTACTGTCGCGTCTGCAACCGTCATTATTTTTACAGGAATAAACTTGACATAGAGCATATCCAGTTCCATCAGCATCACGGGGGTATTTGCCAGAAATGTAACTACGTGTGTGCCAGAATTAAGCCAAAAAGACGGGCCTAGTTATGATAATCGACAGCCAATGTCAAGGCCAAAAGAACGCATGGATCATGGGGGCGTGGCGAAGCTTCGCCTCAAACCGACGAGTTGAAAAAAAACCGTAATCCATTGCTTGCCCGTCCCGCGCCCGGTACGGGCCGCGGAGGCGAAGCGATGCTGGTTGCTCGATCCTGGATAAATCAAACCAGTATCTGTTTGAATCAGCCACCACAGTTATTATAGAAATCTGACACGAATTTTAAGATTTTGGTCTATGTAGACAGCTGGTGGGGTGATCGGCAGGCATGGGTGGTGTGGTATTGGTTTGTTCGCCGTTGGGTGGGAACCGGGGCTTCGGCTGAACTCGGCGAAAGGCCGAGACCAGCCGCTTTGGTTTGGAGGTAAGGTTTAAGGATGAAACAAGGCTGGGCAGGGGACGGCTACTTCCCGTCGGCCACAAAGGCAAAGCCCCGTTCAATAGCCTTCTGGTTTTCCTTGAAGAATTTTTCTTTGCCCTTAAGGGCACCCTCCATCCCCTTGATAGTATCATCCAGGCTTAGAAGTCCTGTCTTGGCACAGACCGCTCCGATCATAACCATATTGGCGCCGCGGTCAGAACCGACCTCACGGGCCAGTTCCACCGAAGGGACTTGAAGGACTTGAATATCACCTCTGGCGGGTGTCTCTTTGAAAAGGGAAGAATTGAGAAAGACCAAGCCGTTCTCCGCCACGGTAGATTCAAACTTCTCCAATGAAGGGAAGTTCATTGCCACGAGCACATCCGGTCTTGATGCCACAGGGGATGCAATCTTTTTGTCTGAAAGGGTCACGGTGCAATTGGCCGTTCCCCCGCGCATTTCAGCTCCGTACGAGGGAAAATAAGTAACATTTAGTCCCTTATGCATTCCGCCGTGGCACAGGACGTATCCCATAAGCAGAACACCCTGGCCCCCAAAGCCTGCAAAAGTCGTCCGGGTAATCATTTTTTATCCTCATATCCGGTGGTGTCCTTTATCACACCCAATGGATAGGTTTTGACCATTTCTTCATTCACCCATGCCCAGGCAGCCTTGGGAGATAGCTTCCAGTTTGTGGGGCAGGGAGAGAGCAACTCCACAATGGAAAAGCCCAAATCGTCCAACTGGCACTGGTATGACTTCCTGATGGCCTTTTTGGCCCGACGGATCTGCTTGATAGATGTGAGCGCACATCGCTCTACATAGACCACCCCTTCGCACACCGCCAGCATCCTGGAGATGTCAATGGGCCTGCCGTGTAACCGGGCATCCCGCCCGGTCTGGGCCGTGGTGGCAGTCTGTCCCAGGAGCGTGGTGGGTGCCATCTGGCCGCCTGTCATACCATAGATCGCGTTATTGATAAATATGGTGGAGATCCGTTCGCCCCGGTTGCCAGCGTGAATTGTCTCTGCCGTGCCGATGGCTGCAAGGTCGCCATCACCCTGGTAGCTGAGGACAAATTTGTCCGGGTGCACACGCTTGATACCGGTCGCCACGGCCAGGGCCCTACCGTGCGGGGCCTCTATCATGTCAAAATTAAAATAGTTATAAGCCAGCACCGCACAGCCCACCGGCGGCACCCCAATGGTCTTACCCCGCAAACCCAATTCATCCAGGCACTCGGCCACCAGCCGGTGGGCAACGGAATGTCCACAGCCGGGGCAGTAATGTGTTGGATTATTCTTGAGGGACTCGGGCCTACCAAAGACCTTCTCAAATGCAACTTCTGTGCTCATACGTCTACCCTCCGGCCCACTTTTCCATCTCCCTTTGCGGCTGAATGCAGGAACCCTGCCACTTCGGCCGGGGTGGGGATGATTCCACCGGGCAGGCCATGGAAATATATCTCCGCCCTATCTCCCACGGAAAGAATTACGTCTTCGACCATCTGACCCATGCTAAACTCAAAGACAGCCACTTTGGGAACCGTCTGTGACAATTTGCGCAGGGCCGGTTTTGGAAATGGCCACAGGGTGATCGGTCGAAACAGACCGATCTTGAGACCCTCAGCCTCCAACTCCTCGATGGCGCTCTCGACGATCCGTGATGCAGTGCCATAAGCGACCACGACCATTTCTGCGTTGTCAGGGCAGTTGACGTCCCAGCGCTGCTCACTGGCGGTTATCTTGTCGTATTTCTCCTGCAAGTGCAGGTTGTGATAATATAGCTCCCCCTGCTGTCCGAGGAGCATGGAGAAGATTGCCCGGGGTTCCCGGCCTTCACAGCCGTCCAGGATCCAGTCCTTTTTTGGCAGATCCTTTAGATCGATAAAATCCGGGAAGACCACAGGCTCCATGACCTGGCCCATCAGGCCGTCCCCCAGCAGCATCACAGGGGTCCGGTATTTGTCGGCAAGATCAAAGGCAACAAAGGTCAGATCGGCGAGTTCTTGAGACCCGGCCGGGGCCAGGACCGGTGTCCGATAGTCACCGTGGGCGCCTCCCCGTGTGGCCTGGAAATAGTCTGCTGCCGAAGGCGCAATATTGCCCAGACCGGGGCCGCCCCGCATCATGTTGATAATCACCGCCGGTAGTTCCATCCCGGCCATATAAGAGATCGCCTCTTGCTTTAAGGAGATGCCCGGTGACGATGACGAGGTCATGGCGCGGCCTCCGGCGGCCGACGCACCCAGGACCATGTTAATCGAGCCGATCTCGCTTTCACCCTGAATGAAGGTGCCACCCACGTCGAGCAAGCGTGCAGAGAGATACTCTGGCAGTTCATTCTGGGGTGTAATGGGATAACCAAAATAGTAACGGCAGCCAGCACGGACTGCGGCCTCTCCTACCACGTGGGAACCACTCATCAACATCTTTTCACTTGGCACGATACACCTCTATGGCGACGTCCGGGCACACCGTGGCGCATATAGCGCACCCGACACAGCCCTTTTCGCCCTCACTAATGTTTTCCTTGGATCGAGCCGGGAAGTAGCCCTTCTTGTTGAGCGACTCATCAACTTCGATTCTGTTGTTTGGACAGAATTCGATGCATAGGTGGCAGCCCTTACACCGTTCTCTGTCGATCACTATCCTGCCTCTTTTTGTCTTTCTTTCCATTTTTCTCACACCGCTTAACTTGAATCACCTTGCCGCGACTCTGTTCTCCCCGATGAAGGGACCTCCTGAAATTGCGTGACCCTATTCCCGGGTCCTCAATTTGTCAAGGCTTTTTTTCCGGAGGATTTCGATATCAGTTTTTGGCTTGACAGAGATGGTCTCTTTGATGATAAGTATGGCTGGTCTATTAATGACCTATTGATGGTTTGTAGAGATCCATCAATGTCACTTTTCGCTGATTCCCGTCTGCCTGTGCCGTGCGCACGCAGACAGGCGAAGGAGGGAATCCAGGAGTCATCACCCGGGCCTATTGAGAAGTTGCGGAATTGATATGGATAATGACCAATAAAGCGGCAGGCGGCCAGCAAATAGGATTTGTGTTGACGGGGAACACGGGGTACGGGTTGGGTTGCGGCCGGATGTCCTTGGCAGGTCAAGGGGTTGTGCAAGATGGAACAGACAATGCCACTTACCGAGAGACAGATAAACTATTGTATGGAGTGCGGTGTATGTACGGCAAGCTGCCCTGTCAGCCGTGAACTCCCCAGTTTTTCACCAAGACAGATCGTCAAACGCGCCATGATGGACCCGGATGGGGATCTGTTGCAAAGCCGCGAGCTCTGGGCATGCCTGACCTGCGCGCGGTGCAGTTCTCGTTGTCCGGTGGAGATCGATTTTCCCGGATTTAACCGCTTGTATCGGGAAGAGGCCAGGAAAAAGGGCAACCCACCCCTGGAAAGCCACCACGGGATACTCCAGACCGTTGCCAGGTTACAGACCCGCGGGCTCAAACAGCGAAGGACTGCCTGGACAGAAGGCGTGGGGACCTATCAGGACAGTGGCGATTATTTCTATTTTGTCGGCTGTCTCCCGTTTTTTGATGTCACTTTCCGGTACCTGGATCTCACGCCAGTCAAGAGCAGCCAAAGTGTGCTCAAATTACTAAATAGGATGGGGATAGAGCCTGTCATAAGCAACGATGAACGTTGTTGTGGTCATGATGCCTTGTGGAGCGGAGACATCGACACCTTTACTCAATTGGCCAAGCTAAACCTGGAAGTGATTAGAGGCTCGGGCGCCAAAACGGTTATTTTCAGTTGCCCGGAGGGATACAACACCTTTAAACGCTACTATCCAGAATATGTGGGGGACCTCCCATTTGAGGTACTCCATCTGACCGAGTTCCTGGCACGGGAGCTTCCTGGAGCAGGACTCTCTTTTGCCCCCCCTGATAACGGCGCCGTCACCTTTCAGGATCCTTGTCGGTTGGGTCGTCTGGCAGGGATTTATGAGCCTCCACGACAGCTCTTGAAGCTCGTTGCAGAGAGCCGGTTTGTGGAGATGCAACGGAACAGGGAGAATGCCCTTTGTTGTGGGACCAGCGCATGGATGGAGTGCTCAAGTTGTTCCAAGGCAATGCAGATCGAACGTCTCCGTGAGGCCTCCCAAACGGGTGCCCATACCCTCATAACCGCATGCCCCAAGTGCCAGATTCACCTCACATGCGCCCGGGCCGATGCAGGGCTGGAACTCGATGTGGTCGATCTCTATACCTACCTCACGGAGCGCCTGAGCGGGGACATAACCAAAGAGAAGGGGACGTAAGAATCAGGTCCTAAAAAAGGCCTTTACATATTTGTGCCGGTCTTTCCCTTCTACTTCATCCAAAATCCCATCTGCCAATTCGGCCCCGTCTGCCGCGGCCCCCTTGTTTGCCATGGAAAGGAGCCTTTCCTCTTCTTCACTGATGTATCTGTGGGCCTCATCACCATAGTATAGGCCTTTTAGGTTCTTGCGCAGCCCTGTCGGCTCTACAATAAATATCCATCCAGCTTCGTAGGGTGATTCATTCACAAGCCCGGGATTCTCTGAGAGCCGGGGATTGATACGTGATATCACCCCATCAACAGGGGATAGGATCGATATCACATCCCCATTTCGCCTGACACAAAAACCGACCTCCCCCTGTCTTACAGGGTGCCCCAGATCAGGCAGATCAATCCGGCTGAGCTTTCCCAAAAGTCTTTGGGCAAAATCGTCCAGCCCCACTCTCACGCGGCCACCATACTCGGGCTTTGCCCAGGTGTGACCTTCATGATAATAGGTGTCTTCGGCCAGATGGAAACCTCCTTCATGACCCAGGGCATAAACAGGAAGGGGCCCAGCCTGTATCCGTTCTTGCATCATCTGGTCAAATGAACAAGTGCCGCACTCATAGGCATTGGGGCATATCTTGCGACCTACCTCTCCCGTGATCATGTAACGGCATTTTCGCTGTGAGGCGGGAAGCAGCAGCATCTTTTCGACCCAGGTTTCAGTGAATTTGTCAGCGGATACCTCCAAGGGTTCAGCTACGGCCGCCTCCTTTTGCCGGGCAACCTTGACCTGCATTGCATGCTCATACACGCAGGTGGGGCAATCATAGTTGTTGTCACAGAGTTTATAGGATACAACCCCTGCCTCCATCCATACGCATTTCTTTTTTCCCGGTGGAACAATCTTTATGGATCTTTTCTCTTTGGTCGGTGTCATTCTTACCTCCTTTACTCAAAGAAAATTGAAACAGTTGTCTAAGTTCCAACTTTGATGAATTTGCGAAACTCGAAAATCACCTTTTCTTGTCATTCCGGCCCCGTATAAGATAGGGGATAAACTGCAGCTGGAATCCAGTATTTTACATTTGGTTAGGAGACTCTGGACTCCGGTTACCGGATCGAGTCCGGCACAAGCTTCACCGGAGTGACGATTTTTCACGAGACCATCAACTTTGAAAAAAGGTATCAATTTAGGTAACATCTCAAAGAACAGGGGGAAAGGTGTGGCATGGGGGTCTTTTTTTCTTCCACATGCCACACCACAATCGATCTATCCCCGGGTTTTTGAGAAGTTACCAATTTAGCTTTTTGCAGAATTGGCACTTTGACAGGCGTATGGGGGTTCCGTTTTTAAGGGTGTAACCCTGTCTGAGACCGTTAGAGAGCGTTAAGAGATCACGGAGATCGACATCCCCAAAAACAACAAGACCCTCTCGGCTATACTGCCCCCTATTTCTTCCTATGGCGCGTGATTTCTTTACGCTCTCTTGCGGGCGAGTTTTACACCCGAAAAACGGAATTCCCATACCCCGGGTTTCAAATGGCTAAAGTGTTACGAAAAAAGTCAAATTGATACCTTGTTGTTTACAAGTGAGCAAAGCCCGTGCCAGGAGGTGTTTTCTTTTCTAGTAATGAAGGAAACTAACTGATTTTAGAGAAGAATTTTGTCGATCAAGGATCAGGAAAGCCAATATGACATGTGACAGGAATTGTCGAAAATATCGACAAACTATCCTAGAAGAAAAGAGGTACTGTTTTATAAGTCTCTTATTTTCCACTCAATTCAAAAATTGCCGAAAAAAGTGACAGGGTGCCGAAAAGTTCGGCACTCAGAGATGGGGATGGGTAGGGCATCTTTCAAGGTGCCATCGAAAAAGCTCAAGACAGGTGGGGCAAAAATCGGATTGCTTAAAATCTGTATCGGCAATCCGGGTTGAAGAGTACATGACGCAACGTCTATCCCTGCAGTGGGTCAGTCCCAGGCTGTGACCGATCTCATGGAGTGCGGTCTTCTGGGCACGAGCGACCAGGAGGTTGCGGTCTGGGGGCTGATCATAAAACTGGGGCCGGAGCCGGTGGAGCGAAATAACCGCACATTGACTCCCTACATGAGCCAGGCCATAGACATATTTAAAGACGGGGACAAAGAGATCCACCTGGGTAACCCCCAGGATACCGATGGTGCCATGACCGCAGCAATATAACCGCTCCAGGATCAGCCTTGAATTGTACTGGCATCGCCCTTTGTCATAGGCATACTGAGGGTTTTCTATACCTTGCAGGATCTTGCACACAAGGCCACACCTCTTCTGGATAGACTCGGAGATCCGGGACAGGATATCCTCGTCGGTAAAACCGATCGGGCAGATGGTGATGGATCTTGACAAGACGAATCAGGCTTCCCCCCTTCGGATCTCATATTTTTCCATCTTATTGTAGAGGGTCTGCCGGTCGATATCCAGCTCACGTGCGGCCTTGCTGATGTTCCAATCGGTTTCCTTGAGGATCCTCTCAATGTGCATCTTTTCCATCATCTTTAGTGATCTCGGGAAACTCTCAGCCCCCATCTCCTTCCGGGAAAAGGGGAGATCCTTTACCCCGATCTCTTTTCCCTGACCGATCACGAGCGCCCTTTCAATGATATTTTCCAACTCCCTGACATTTCCGGGCCAGTCATAGTCCATCAGCGAGTCGAGGGCATTATCAGAGATCTTGACCACCTCTCGATTCATTTCCGCACAATACTTTCGGATGGCCGCCTCTGCCAGAAGGGGGATGTCCTCCTTTCTCTCCCTCAAGGGGGGGACATGGATCGAAATCACGTTCAATCGATAGTAGAGGTCTTCGCGAAACCGATTTTCCGCAATGGCCTTTTTCAGATCCCGGTTGGTCGCCGCGAGGATCCTGACATCGACCTTTATGGATTCCTCGCCCCCCAGACGATTGAACTCTCTTTGCTCCAAGATCCTCAAGAGATCCACCTGTGTCTTTAGACTGATATCTCCGATTTCATCCAGAAATAGGGTCCCCCCATCGGCCATCTCAAAACGCCCCCTTTTTGTATGGTCTGCACCGGTAAAGGCGCCTTTTTCATAACCGAAGAGCTCGCTCTCCAGCAGGGAGTCGGGAAGTGCCCCACAACTTACTGCGATAAAGGGCATGTAACAACGCTGGCTGTTTCCGTGGATGGCCTGGGCGATGAGTTCTTTTCCTGTGCCGCTTTCGCCGGTGATAAGGATAGTCGAATCCGTGGGTGCCACTTTTTCAATCAGTTCGAAGATCTCCTGCATGGCAACGCTTTTTCCTATGATTTCGTCATATTGGTATTTCTCCTCCAATTTCTTGCGAAGCAGTATATTTTCAAGCACCAACTCTTTGTGGGAGAGTATTTTTTTGATCTGCATCTCTATCTCGTCGGGGTCAAAGGGCTTTACCAGATAATCAAATGCCCCTTCTTTCATAGCCTGAACGGCCGTATCCACGGTGGCATAGGCCGTCATCATGAGTATTTCGGTATCGGCATTGACCTCCTTTAGATGCCTTAGGGTCTCCAAACCGTCCATGCCCGGCATTTTGAGATCGAGCAGTACTACATCCCAATCCTTTTCTTTCGCCCTGACAATGGCCTCTTTTCCACCCGCAGCCAGTCCCACCTCATAGCCGTCTTCCCGCAGCCAGTCCTTGAGTGCTTCTCTCATGGCCAGTTCGTCATCAACGACGAGGATGCTGGGTTTTTTGGTCATATCGCCTCCGGGGTCAATCACTCTAATATCCAATGGTTTGGTAAGCTACTTAGTGTCTGAACGGAAACCCCTCCTCCCTTGGCGGGAGGGGGCAGGGGAGGGGAAAACAAGAGCTTTTCGGTCAGCCACTATTTATTAAGAGCAGCCAAAAATCTTGAAACCGCAGATACCTATTTGGCAGAGGTGCGGGTCAGGCGGTAGGGAGCTGGACCGTAAAGGTGGTCCCCTTTTCGATCTCACTTTCTGCCTTTATAAAGCCTCCGTGTTTGGTGATAATACCGTATGCCACTGAAAGACCAAGTCCTACCCCCTTGCCCTCCTCCTTGGTGGTAAAAAAGGGTTCAAAGATATTTGCCATCTCTTCTTGTGTCATGCCGTGACCGGTGTCAGAGATCTCTAGATCCAAAAAGCGACCGCCCTCGGCCCTATTGGCTGTCACGCTCAGTGTCCCCCCTCTTGTCATTGCCTCTGAGGCATTGCTCAAAAGATTTAGAAGTGCCTGTTGAATCTGCTTGAGATCACACCGGACCCAGGGTAGATCGGGGGCAAGTCTTTTGATCACCTGGATCTCTTTCATTTGAAGGTCATGTGCGATAAGCGGGATGGTTTTTTCAATAATCTCTTCAATGTGGTGTGGCTTCACATTTATTTCTGAGCGCCGAGAAAAGGCCAGGAGGTTCTTTACGATCTCTCCACACCTGGCCGTCTCTGATTCTATTGTACCCAGATACCGAAAGATATCCTCAATCCTGTTCGGGTCGAACGGATCCTGGTTAACAACCCTTATTATCAACCTGGCATAGGTCAAAACAGCTGCCAGGGGATTGTTTATCTCGTGGGCAATTGTGGCGGCCAATTTCCCCAGGGAGGCCAATTTCTCTGCCCGAATCACCTGTTCCTGTGCCTGCTTTAGTTCCTGATAGGCCCTCTTTGTATTTTCATAGAGATTGGCGTTCCCTATGGCGACCCCTATCTGGTTGCCGATGGCGGTCAGAAACTCCACATATTCCCCGGAAAACCGAAAGGCCGACCGGCTGGATACGGACATGACTCCGACGGATTCGCCCTTGGAAACAAGGGGGATATATATGGCAGAGTTAAAGCCTTCCTTTAAGAGAAAACCGGCGTAGGGGTCAGTTTCAAGCTGCAGATTGTCTACCACCCTGACCGTCGCGGTCTGAACCGTTTGACCCAGGAATCCATCTCCCGCCTTTCGGGATCTGACGTGGTCCATATCGATGAATTGGGTTGAGAGGCCTTTGTGGGCGGTAAGCCAGAGAATCCCCTCGCTTGTATTTAGAAGATAGATTCTGACGCACTCGGACTCCAGTATCTCGAGGATCTTATCGATAGTCCGGTTTAGTACCTTATCCAGGTCGAGACTGCTACTGACCGTTGTGGAAATCGAATTGAGGGCAGCAAGCCTGATGTTTCTTAGCTCAATCTGCCTTTGGGCGCGTTTGTTCTTGGTGATGTCCCTTACGATCACGACATAACCGGTGATATGCCCAATCCTGTCGAGGATCACATTTGATGTAAGGAGGGCGTCAAAGACCCTGCCTTCCCTGCCGACCAGGCGTGTCTCATACTCCTCGACAAAGCCCTCCGTAAAAATCCTCTCTTGAAAGTCCCGGAGATCTTTACGGTTTTCAAAAAGCCCCAGGGCCGATCCGATGGTCGATATCTGCTCTTTTTTTGTAAATCCAAGCATATGGAGACCTGCCTGGTTGGCCTCCAGGATATTTCCGGTGGGATCAGTCAAGATGATCGCATCACGGGAACGTTCGAAGATAGTGCGGTATCTTTCCTCCGATTTCTGAAGACCTCTCAAACGCTCTGTCAAGACCCCTTCAAAATTGCCTTCTATCTTATTGAGTTCATCCTGGAGCTGCCGCTTTTCGGTTATGTCTGTGGCCGTCTCCAGGACATAGATTATCTTGCCCTTTTCATTCTTTACCGGCGTGGACTTGGCATGGATCAATGCGGTCCTGCCATCCCGCGTCATGACCGTCTCTTCACTCCAGTGTGTATGACCGTCCTGGAAGGATTTTTCCACCAGACATTCATCGCATCGCCTGTCTTTCCCTTTCCACCTCTTGTAACAGTAATCCCCCAGGTGCATGCCAAATTTATTCCTGAAAAGATCGTTGGCCATAATGATTTGGTAGTTTCGGTTTATGGCGATTACATAGTCGGTGACGCTCTGGAGCAAGACCTGATAACTTCCCTGTTCCTGAAAAGGAGTTTCTGTCTTCATAAGTCCCTATTCTCTTGGCGTTAAACGGTTGCCCCTCCTGGACATTCCTTTGAAATCTGGTATCAATTTAGTTATTTTCAAGAGTGGCACTCGGGCCGGGCGATGGGGGTTCCGTTTTGAAGGGTGTATCCGTGTCTGAGACCGTTAGAGAGCGTTAGGAAATCACAGAGATCGAGGTTGCCAAGAAACATAAGGCTTTCCAGGAGGTACTGCCCCCTATTTCTTCCTCTGGCAGGTGATTTCTTTACGCTCTCTTACGGGCGAGTTATACACCCGAAAAAAGGAATCCCGATTGCCCGGGTTTCAAACGGCTAAAGTGTTACGGAATCTGAATCCCCTAACTTAATTAGAACACAAAAGAAATGGACGATCAAGCAGTTTGAAACGGAGTATCAATTCCGCTTTCATCAGAATTGGAACTGAGACAGGGCAATAGGGGTTCCGTTTTGAAGGGTGTATCCGTGTCTGAGACCGTTAAAGAGCGTTAAGAAATAACCAACGTCGAGGTTGCCAAAAACCATAAGATCTTTCAGCAAGTACTGCCCCTTGTTTTGACCTATGGCTCGTGATTTCTTTACGCTCTCTTACGGGCGAGTTATACACCCGAAAAAAGGAACCCCCATTGCCCGGGTTTCAAAAAGCCAAAATGTTACAAACCGGATAATTTCCTTGACTTGAAAAGCCCTTTTGTATAAAGGGATTTCGTGCTTTTGAGACCTTTTTTTGGCGTGTGAAAAAGTCTTTCCAAAAGGCGCGGAAATGTTCATTTTGATCAAGGAGAGAGGCGGTCTGTCTTCTTCTATCTGAGGAGTGGATGATGAGAGTGGATACCCCCAAAGATATCCAAGGCGCGGTGATGGTCATCGGGAGTGGCATTGCTGGCATGCAGGCAGCCCTTGATCTGGCTGATGCCGGGTTCTATGTTCACCTGGTGGAAAAATCCCCTGCCATTGGTGGTGTGATGTCGCAGTTGGATAAGACCTTTCCCACCAATGACTGCGCCATGTGAATTATCTCCCCCAAACTGGTCGAGGTCGGCCGGCATATCAATATTCAGCTCCATACCTGCTCGAATGTCAAGAGGATCGACGGAGAGCAAGGGAACTTTGAAGTGATCCTCACCAGGATCCCCCGTCACATAGATCTTGATGCCTGCACAGCCTGCGGGGATTGCGCAGAGGTATGCCCGGTTGGGCGGCCCAGTGAATACGATGTGAAGATGGTCGACCGGAAGGCCTGTTATAAGCCATATGCCCAGGCCATCCCCGGCGCATTTGCCATTGAGAAGCTGGACAAGGCCCCTTGCAGAATGGCATGTCCGGTCAACCTAAATGTCCAGGGTTATGTGCAGATGGTCAAAGAAGGGAAGTACCTGGAGGCCGTCAAGATCATCCTGGAAGACCTGCCTTTCCCCGGGGTCCTTGGCCGGATCTGTCCCCATCGTTGTGAAAACAGCTGCCGTCGCCTTGAAGTTGACGAGGCCATATCCATCAGAGAGCTCAAACGGGTGGCCGCAGATCACGTGGACCTCGATGACATACCGATCCCTGAGATTACACCTCTCAATGAAAACGTGGCCATCATTGGAGCAGGCCCGGCCGGTCTTACGGCGGCCTATTTCCTGGCCCGGGATGGGTATAAGGTGAGTGTGTACGAGTCCATGCCTGAGGCAGGGGGCATGATGCGCTATGGTATCCCTCCCCATCGACTTCCGCGATCTGTACTGGATGCGGAGATCCAGAATCTTAAACGATATGGCATAGAGATTCACACCAACACGGTTATCGGAAAAGATATTACCATTGAAGAACTCATGAGGCATGGTGCCAAGGCCGTTTTTATCGGTACAGGCGCATGGAAGAGTATAAAGCTTAACGTCCCCGGGGAAGATCACCCCGAGGGGGTCTTCCATGTGACCGAACTGGTCAGAGAGGTTGAGCTGGGTCAGAGGAAGAAGATAGAGGGGAAAGGAGTTGTCTTTGGGGTGGGCCATTCTGCTATGGATGCAACCCGTGTTGCTTTTCGTCTGGGTGCGGAGAGCATCAATGTTATCGACCCGTTTTCCATCAAAGAAATGCCCGCCGATCCAGAAGAGAAAAGAGAAATCGAAGAGGAAGGGGCAAGGGTCCATTTTCAGGTAGCCCCCAAGCGGATCGTCATTGAGAACGATAAGGTCGTGGGGGTTGAATGTGTCCGGACCCGTCTCACCGAACCGGATACAACGGGCAGACGCAAGTTTATCCCCATCGAGGCATCTGAATTTTTTATTGAAGGAGATTTTGTTATCTCGGCCGTGGGACAGGAGCCGGATCTGGATTATCTGGGAGAGGATAAGGGGGGTCTGGATGTGTCCAAGTGGGGTCTTCTCGTGGTCAATCCTGAGACATTGCAGACCAACAGGCCGGGCATTTTTGCGGGCGGTGACGTCATTACAGGCTCAGCCACAGTGATTGAGGCGGTGGAAGCGGGGAAGAGAGCGGCCCACTACATCTCGATGTATCTTCGAGGGGAGACCTTGCCCACCGAGTGGCAGGAAGAGCCCCCTATGGGCGAAAACTGGATTGACATCCCCAAGGATGAGCCCGTGAAAAAACGACTGGAGGTGCCCGCACTGCCCGTTGAAAAGAGGCTTGGCGGGTTTCAAGAGGTCAGCCTCCCGGTGGGGGAAAAGGCGGCCCAGGACGAGGCAGCTCGATGTCTCAATTGCGGGGGCTGCTGTGAATGTTATCAATGTATAGAGGCATGCAAGGCCCGCGCGGTTACCCAAGAGACCCATTCACAGCAAGAAGAGACCTTGTCCATTAAAGTGGGCTCTGTGATTATGGCCCCCGGGTTTGAGCCCTTTGACCCGGGTCAATATGAAGCCTACAGGTATGCCACCTACCCCAATGTGGTGAGCAGCATGGAGTTTGAGCGTATCCTGAGCGCAACAGGCCCCTACCAGGGGCATCTGAAGCGGCCTTCCGATGGAAACGAACCCCGGAAGATTGCATGGCTCCAGTGTGTTGGCTCAAGAGATATCAACCGGTGTGACCATGCCTATTGTTCGTCTGTCTGCTGTATGTACGCCACAAAAGAGGCCATTATTGCCAAGGAACATGTGGTCCATGAACTGGATACGGCCATCTTTTTTATGGATATGAGGACCTATGGAAAGGATTTTGAGAAGTATTACAATCGGGCCAAGGATGAACTGGGGGTCCGGTACATCCGATCACGGATCCATTCCATTGATGAGGCCCGGGAAACCCATGATGTGATCCTGCAGTATGCGGATGAAAACGGGCTTATCCAGGTCGAAAGGTTCGATATGGTTGTGCTTTCAGTGGGCCTTCAGACCCCCAAGGGGGTGATTCAGCTCTCCCAAGACCTCGAGGTTGCGCTGGATCAAGACAGTTTTGTCGAGACCACCAGCTTCACACCGGTGGAGACCTCCAGAAAGGGCATTTATGCATGCGGGGCCTTCCAGGAGCCCAAGGATATTCCCTATTCGGTCATGGAGGCAAGTGCCGCTGCCTGTGGGGCCAAGGTGATTCTCGCCGAGGCACGGGGGTCCATGGTAAAGGAAAAACAGTATCCTAAAGAAAGAGACGTCAGTTCTGAAACGCCTCGGATTGGGGTCTTTGTCTGTAATTGCGGGACCAATATCGGCGGCATTGTCGATGTGGGCAGGGTGACCGGATATGCCCGTACTCTGCCCGATGTCGTTTATGTGGAAGATAACCTGTTTACCTGCTCCCAGGACACACAGGACAAAATGAAAGAGGTCATTGAACAGGAGGGGCTCAACCGGGTTGTCGTAACGGCATGTACCCCCAGGACCCACGAGGCCCTTTTCCAGGAGACCATGAAGGATGCAGGTCTGAACAAATACCTCTTTGAAATGGCCAACATCCGAAACCAATGTTCCTGGGTCCATGCGGGTGAAAAAGAAAAGGCCACAGAAAAGGCAATGGATCTGGTCCGAATGGCAGTGGCCCGTGCCCAGCTTATCTGCCCCCTGCCACAGCCCACGATCTCGGTCGATAACAGGGCCCTTGTGGTGGGCGGAGGTGTCTCCGGAATGGCGGCTGCCCTGGGTTTGGCGGACCAGGGGTTTCAGACCTATCTGATCGAAAAATCCAGCGAACTGGGAGGCCATGCCCTGAGCCTCCATGCCACGTGGCGGGGAGAGGAGATTTCCGGCCCTCTCAGAGAGATGATTGGCCGCGTCAAGGATCATCCTTTGATCGATCTTTATACCGAATCGATCATCAAGGAAAGCAGGGGATTTGTCGGGAACTTTGAGACCACTGTCTCACAAAAGGGTGAGGATCTGGTATTCAAGCACGGCGCCGTGGTCATGGCCGTTGGTGCTGATGAGTATAAACCTTCCGAATATCTCTATGGGCAAGACGATCGGGTCCTGACACACCTTGAGCTGGATCAGGCCATTAACAAAGGCAGTCAGGAAATCGCAAGGGTAAAGACAGCGGTCTTTATCCAGTGTGTGGGATCGAGGGAGCCGGAGAGGCCCTATTGTTCCAAGGTCTGCTGTACACACACCATGAAATCCGCCCTGAGGCTAAAAGAGATCAACCCGTCAATGGATGTATTTGTCCTTTATCGGGACATCCGCACCTACGGACAAAGAGAAGAGCTCTACAGAGAGGCCAGGCGCCATGGTGTTGTCTTTATACGATACAGCCTGGAGCAAAAACCCCGGGTCCAGGGCGGAGAGGAGATCTCGGTACTTGTAAGGGATCACGTCCTGGGTAGGGAAATGGTTATCCAGGGTGACATGGTGGTGCTGGCCTCGGGCATTGTGCCCCACGACAACGCCTCGCTGGCACAGATTTTTAAGCTTCCCCTCAATGAGGATGGTTTTTTTATGGAGGCACACGCCAAACTACGGCCCGTTGAGTTTGCAACCGAGGGTATATTCCTGGCCGGCATGGCCCATTATCCCAAGCCCATCGAAGAGAGTATCGCCCAGGCAAGGGCTGCGGCCTCACGGGCATCCGTAGTCCTTTCCAAGGAACAGCTCACGGTTGAAGGCGTCGTCTCCCATGTGGACGAGCGCATTTGCCGGGGTTGCGGTGAGTGTGTCGATGTCTGCCCTTACAGTGCCATCGAGCTCGTGGAGCGTGAAGGGGACCGGAAGGCCGCCCATGTTCAAGAGGCCTTATGCAAGGGATGCGGGTCCTGCGCCGTGGCATGTCCCACTGGGGCGGCCTCAATCTTCCACTATGATGACGAGGAAGTGCTGACCATGGTGGAGGCGGCTTTAGATTAATAGGGGGTGTCTTTATGTCTAAAAAGTTTAGCCCGACAATAATCGCATTTGCGTGCAACTGGTGTGCCTATTCTGCCGCGGATCTGGCAGGTGTCAGCCGTTTTCAGTACCCGCCCAATATGCGAATCATCCGCGTCATGTGCTCTGGCCGGGTAAACCCCAATTTTATCCTCAGGGCATTTGAGATGGGGGCTGACGGGATACTGGTGTCCGGGTGACACCTGGGAGATTGTCATTACCAGGATGGTAATGTGAAGGCCGAGAAGATGTTCAATATGACGAGGGAGTTGGTGGAACTGCTTGGCATTGACCCTTTGAGGCTGCGCCTGGAATGGATCTCTTCCTCTGAAGGGACCCGATTTGCCGAAATTGCCAGAGAATTTACGCAACAGCTAAAGACCCTGGGGCCGTCTGCCCTCAAGAAAGCGGCTTGAACGGTGGACAATGGAGACAGGAGAAAGATCGTGAAAAGAGACATACTTGTCATCGGTGGCGGCATCGCAGGTATCCAGTCATCACTGGATCTCGCTGAGATGGGATTTAAAGTCTATTTGGTTGAACGGCTACCCAGTATCGGGGGGAAGATGGCGCAACTGGATAAGACCTTCCCCACCAATGACTGCGCCATCTGAATCCTTTCGCCCAAGATGCTGGATGTCGGTCGACATCCCAACATCGCGCTTATGGCCTATACCGAAGTCGAAGGTATTGAGGGCCAGTCGGGCGATTTCACGGTGGCGGTTCGAAGAAAGGCCCGCTACGTGGATGAAGACAAGTGCACAGGCTGCGGGGCATGCAAAGAAAAATGCCCAACGGTTGTCCCCGATGCCTTTAATCAGGGCCTGGGAAACCGCAAGGCCATATATAGCTGGTTTGCCCAGGGGATTCCTTCTACCCACACCATTGATCCCGAATATTGCCGTCAGTTAAATGGCAAGAAGTGCGGTGTCTGCAAAAAGACGTGCCAGGCCGATGCCATAGACTTTGATCAGAAAGACAGGGTAATTGAGCTCCATGTCGGGGCCATCATCGCCGCCACCGGATACGAGGTGTTTGACCCTTCCATAATTCCTGAGTACCAGTACGGGAAAATCCCCAATGTGGTGACGGCACTCGAGTTTGAAAGGCTTTTGAGCGCAAGCGGGCCAACGGGTGGGCACCTGGATCGGCCGTCGGATCTGGCCATTGAATCGGATATTGAGGCGCTTGAAAAGGGGGCAAAGAAATCACAGCGGGCTCTGGATAAGTTTGAGGAAAAATATGGTCAGGCTTCCCCGGAGTTTTATGAGAAGTTTAAGGGCGGCCAGTATGGGGAGGACCCGGACCGCAAGATGTGGGCCACCAAATATGAGGCCCATTTGGGGATCGTTGAACCCCTTGAGACCCTGAAACGGGAGGCCGAGGGCTTTACCGTGGCAAAGAGATTGGCCTTTATCCAGTGTGTCGGCTCAAGAGACTTCCGTTTTTACCCCTTCTGCTCGGGTTATTGTTGCATGCATTCCATCAAGGAGGCCATTATCGCACAGGAGCATGAACCGGAGACCACCTCTACGATCTTTGGCATGGACATTCGAGCGGTGG
The DNA here is from genome assembly GCA_964639275.1 of uncultured Desulfobacteraceae bacterium. Classification (GTDB taxonomy): domain Bacteria; phylum Desulfobacterota; class DSM-4660; order Desulfatiglandales; family Desulfatiglandaceae; genus CAZXCQ01. The sequence continues at coordinate 38,950 of CAZXCQ010000007.1, forward strand.
GAAAGGGGTTTGAGGAGTACAAGATAAGGGGCGGGAACCACTCCGGCATCACCTATGTTCGTGGACGTGTGGCCGAGATCACCGAAGCCCCTGGCCACAATCCCGTGGTCTGGTATGAAGATACCTGTGAGAGGAGGGTCAAGAGCCAGGAATTTGACATGGTGGTCCTCGCAACGGCATGTGCACCCAGCAAAGGGATAAAGGAACTGGCCGAGGTCTTGGGTATTGAACTGAATAGGTTCGGGTTTTTGAAGACCAACCCGGCACAGCCTTTGGACACAACCCGGCCCGGCGTTTTCACGTGTGGCTGTGCCTTTGGTCCGATGGACATTCCGGAGTCGGTCGCACAGGCCAGCGGCGCAGCAGCCAGGGTTGCACAGATCCTATCAGGTCTTGAGATTCGTAAGGCATCGTGAGGGGGTTTACCCGCATGGATGAAAGGATAGCTGGAAATCAAGAAGAGAGAGAGGAGATCCGGATCGGCGTTTTTATCTGCGACTGCGGCTCCAATATTGCAGGGCATATAGACTGTGCGGCAGTAACGGGGTATGCGGCCACCCTCCCCGGTGTTGTCTATGCCAAAGAGAATCTCTATACCTGCTCAGAGGGAGGGATTGCCGAGATTCAGGATGCCATCAAAGAGAACAGACTAAACCGTGTGATCGTGGCCTCATGTTCTCCCAGGACACATCAACCCCTTTTCCAGAGCTCCTGCGGCCATGCAGGGTTGAATCCCTATCTCTTTGAGATGGTCAATATCAGGGATCAGTGCTCCTGGGTGCATATGGAAGAGGGGGATCTGGCGACCCTGAAGGCCAAGGATCTGGTGCGAATGGGTGTTGCCAAGGCAAGATCCCTGGAGCCCCAGCAGGATATCGAGTCCCCGCTGACCCCCCGAGTGCTTGTGATAGGGGGTGGGGTGGCGGGGCTATCGGCCACCGAGGCACTGGCCGACATGGGTCTGGATGTGGTCCTGGTGGAGAGGGAGGCGGAGTTCGGGGGGCTTCTGAGACGACTCCACCGGGTTGCACCCGAAGGGAAAACAGCCGCCGAATGTCTATCGGATCTTGTCGAAAGGGCGACGACAAAACCCAATGTGACTGTCTATCTGGGTTCACAACTGGAGGCCGTTGGGGGATATATAGGGAACTTTGAAATCACGATTCGTCCTGAAAAGGGAGAGGGGGTTCAAGAAGCGGTGGGCTGCATCGTTGTGGCCACGGGGGCCGTTCCCTTCAGACCTGATGGGCTTTACCACTACGATGGTCAGGCAATCATCACACAGATGGAACTGGAAGAGCAACTGCTCAGTGGAAGAACGGTTCCCAAACGGGTTGTGATGATCCAGTGTGTTGGGGCACGATCTCCTGAGAGGGAATATTGCTCCAGGATCTGTTGTATGACCGCGGTCAAAAACGCCCTTTTTATCAAAGAGCAGAATCCGGATGCCCAGGTGGAGATCCTGTATAGGGATATGCAGATGTACGGGACCGAAAAGGAGCAGATGCTGAGTGATGCCCGGGGCAGCGGGGTCAGATTTGATGTATACGACCGTGATCAACCCCCAGTGGTGGAAGATGGCCGGGTGCGCTTTTATCAGCCGTTGATGGGAGAGACGCGCGAACTTCCCTTTGACCTTGTGGTCTTATCCACCCCGCTGGTGGCCCGTGAAGATGCGGTCAACCTCTCCCAACTCATGAGGATACCGCTGGACCAGAACCACTTTTTCCTTGAGGCCCATGCCAAGCTGAGGCCGCTGGATTTTGCAACGGACGGGATCTTTGTGTGCGGCTCGGCCCGTTATCCCGCCACGGTGGTGGAGGCCCGATCTCAAGGGTTAGGGGTGGCATCAAGGGTGGCAACCATTCTTTTCAAGGATAAATTGATAACCAGTGCCCTTGTGGCTGAAATCAACCCGGGGACCTGTGTGGGGTGTCTGGGATGTCTGGATATGTGTCCGTACGGGGCGATTGAGTATTTGCCGGAGAAAGGGATCTGCCAGGTAAACACGATTCTTTGCAAGGGCTGCGGTTGTTGCGCAGCCACATGCCCTTCTCAGAGCGCCTCGCTCAGGGGCTTCAAGCCTCAGCAACTCCTGGCCCAGATTAGGGCAGTGTGATCTTGGAAGGAGATTTTATGAGTAATATCGATTTTGAACCCAAGGTATTGTGCTTTCTTTGCACCTGGTGAGCTTATGCCGCTGCTGACCTGGCTGGGGTCAGTCGGTTGCAATACCCGACGAACATCCGGGTCGTCCGGGTAATGTGTTCTGCTAGTGTGTCACCTCACCATATCCTCCTGGCCTTCCAACAGGGAGTGGATGGCGTCTTTGTGGGCGGGTGACACCTGGGAGACTGCCATTACCTGTATGGTAATTATGCCACTGATAAACGCCTCCGCTTTCTCAGGCAACTGCTTGCCTTTAGCGGCATCGAAGAGAGACGCCTGCACTCCAAGTGGGTCTCGTCCGCTGAAGGACCTGAATTTGCCGCAGAAATGCGAAAATTTGTCGAGAATTTAAAGGCTTTGGGTCCTTCTCCGCTCAATAAGGCTGTATTGGGACGGATGGCCGCGTAATTGACAATAAAGGGTAGAATCTCAAAGAAGAGGGGAAAAAGGTGTAACATCTCAAAGAACAGGGGGAAAGGTGAGGCATGGGGGTCTTTTTTTCTTC
>CAZXCQ010000008.1:0-41517 GCA_964639275.1 uncultured Desulfobacteraceae bacterium
GTGGGGACGAGTTCAACCTCAAAGACCGTCTCCATGTGCCGTTTGACCCTCTGGCGGACCCGCCCCATGGATACCTCTTGTCCCAGCTCTTGTTCAAGGGAGGTCACACCGATGCCCTCAAGACCGCATGGATTTATCCAGCCAAAGGGCCTGAGAGAGAGATTGACGTTGAGTGCCACACCGTGAAAGGAGATTCCGTGGCGTATGGCTATCCCGATACTTGCCAGTTTCTTAATGCCCACCCACACCCCCCGGTTGAGAGAATTCCTTTCACCCTTAATCCCCCAGTCGGCGGCCACACGGATCATGACCTCTTCCAGGGCTTCGACATAATCGGTTACGCCCAGTCGCGCCTGGTTCAGATCCAGAATGGGATAGACCACGATCTGGCCCGGGCCGTGAAAGGTGATGTTTCCACCCCGCTCGACCTGGATTACCGAGATCTTCTCCTTTTCCAGAAAATCCGGTGGGACGACCAGGTTTTCCATTCCTCCCCGCCGGCCGAGTGTAAAGACCTGCGGGTGCTCCAATAGGAGGACAATATCGGTGTCAATGACCCCCTCTTTTTTTTTTGCCACAAGTCTGAGCTGGAGATCCCAGGCCTCTTGGTAATCAATGAGCGGGATCTCGGTAAAGAGCCACCTCTTTTTTCCCCGTACAGGCCGCAAACCGTTATTGCCCGTTGCATCGGCCATGGTTCGACTCTTTTGTCTCAGGAAAAAAGACCTTACCGCACCCCTTGGGTGGGAGCCCCAGCCGTTTTAGACCGACTTCTGCCAGCTGGGAGATGGGGTCATACATCTGGGAGACAGGGGGGTTGTAGGAAAGCTCTGCGTCCATGATATCGTAGAGGGTCATCCCCCCCTGTATGGCCAGGGCAAAGATGTTTATCCGCCACCCGGCACCTTCTTCCCCAACGGCCTGTGCCCCCAGGATCCTGCCGTTATTTCTGTCCACAATGACCCTCAGGTTTATCTCCTTTGGATCGGGCATGTAGTGCGGTCTTATCTCTCGCCTGGTGGTGACTGCCCTTGCGTCATATCCCAGACTCCGGGCGGTCTCCAGGGTATAACCGGTTGATGCGATTTCCAGACCACCCACCACCGTGAGAAAGGTATTGAGCGCCCCCGGGTATGAACTGTCTCCTCCGGCCGCGTTGATTCCGGCCGTCATCCCCTGTCTAAAAGCGGATGTGGCGAGCTGCATGGTTGCCGGTGTTCCATCTATCCGGGAATAGGTCTGGACGAGATCTCCGACCGCATAGAGGTCTTTGAGGGAGGTCTCCATCCTGTTGTTGACCAGGACCATTTCTTTTACTGTCTTTGCCCCTGTGATCTTGGCCAGTCTGCTGTTGGCCTTCATCCCGACTGCCATGACCACGATATCACAATCGATGGTTTCGCCGGAGATCTCCGCAGAATCCACACACATGCCCCCGTTGATGCGGTCTATCCCCCGGCCAAAGAGGACCCTTATTCCCAGGCCTTCTAGATGTTCGACAATCGCCTTCCCCAACTCAGGGTCCAGGTTTCGGGGCAGAGGGGGCGCGGTCCGCTTGGTGACCGCCACGTCAAGCCCCAGTTTTCTCAGTCCCACGGCCACCTCAAGCCCTGTAGCCCCACCCCCCACTACCACGGCACTTTTCCTCTTAGAGGATCTTGCCGCGTCAAGAAGCGCCCGGGTGTTGTCAATGTCTGAAACAAAATGGACCCCTTTTCCCTCAAACTCCTTTGCTCCGGGAATGGGGAGATTGACGGGGGACGCGCCCGTTGCAAGTATCAGCGAATCGTACCTGATCTCTTTTGTCTCTGAGGTAGATAGATTTATGGCCTTGACCGTCCTGGCCTCGTGGTCGGCAGCGACCACTTCATGGTCAAGGAGCTTGGTCAGCCTGTTTCTTATCTCAGGGACATCATACTTCAGGGCATCAAAGCCCTCTATCACCCCCTCGATCACAAAGGGGAGTCCACATGGAGAGAACTGGTCAAACCCCCTCTTTTCAATGATTGTGACGTGACACTTTCGATTGTAGCTGAGGGCGCCCTTTGAGGCATAGAGCCCGCCTGCACCGAGTCCCACAATGACTATCTCGAACGCCTGATCTTTCATAAATCCCCATGTTACCCTGCAAGACAAGGCCTGCGTGCGGCGGTTGTCTCATCTAATCTTCTTACCTTGCAGTTTCTGGGTGCCCCATGGAGGAGGCCGGGGTCCTCCCGGCCCTCCCTTGCGATCGCCTCGAAGGCCTCGATAAACTGGTCGAGGTCCTCCTTGGACTCGGTCTCTGTAGGTTCCACCATGATGGCGCCATGGACCACCAGCGGGAAATAGACGGTGGGGGGGTGAAACCCGTAGTCCATGAGTCTCTTGGCCATATCAAGGGTGGTGACCTTCTGGGGCATCTGATATTTGTCTGAAAAGACGCACTCATGCATACATGGCCGGTCATAGGGCAGATGCAAGGTATGCTTTAACTTCTCCTTTATGTAGTTTGCGTTTAGCACAGCGACCTGGCTGGCCTTTTTGAGGTTCCCGGGCCCCATGGTCAGGATATAGCTATAGGCCTTTACCATGACCCCAAAGTTCCCCCAAAAGGCCTGGACCTTGCCGACCGATTCAGCGAAGTCCTGAGACAGGCCAAATCGTTCGCCCTCTTTTACCACGCGCGGGACCGGCAGGTATGGCTCAAGATCCCTTTTTACACACACCGGACCCGATCCGGGCCCGCCGCCTCCGTGGGGTGTTGAGAAGGTCTTGTGGAGGTTTAGGTGGATCACGTCTACCCCGATCTCACCCATCCTGACCACCCCCATGACGGCATTTAGGTTTGCACCGTCACAATAGACGATCCCCCCCTTTGAATGGACCAACCGGGCAATCCCCCGAATATTTTCCTCAAAGAGCCCGAGGGTGTTGGGGTTGGTGATCATGATCCCAGCGGTGTCTTCGTCCATGACCTGCGAGATCACCTCCAGGGGAAGGATGCCTTTCTCATCGGAGCTCACGGGCACCGGTTTGTACCCGCAAAGCGCCGCACTGGCAGGATTGGTCCCATGTGCCGTATCCGGGACAATGATCTTTGAACGCTGGGCCCCCCTTCCCTTGTGGAAGGCGTGGATAATAAGCATGCCCGTGAGCTCACCCTGGGCACCTGCCGCGGGCTGAAGGGTCGTGGCATCCAAACCAGTAATCTCGGCAAGGTATCTCTCAAGATCAAACATCAGCCTGAGGGCGCCCTGGCTCAGGCTGGCCGGGAGCAAAGGATGGGCCCCTGAAAGGCCCGGGAGGGCCGCCTGCCTTTCATTGGTCTTGGGGCTGTACTTCATGGTACAGGAGCCCAAGGGGTACATCCCCGTATCCACCCCGAAATTCCACTGTGAGAGCCTTGTGTAGTGGCGCACCAGGTCGATCTCACTCAGGTCCGGAAGGTCAGGGCCATCACCTGTGAGTTCCTGTCCGAGAGGGAAGGAACCAACATCGCGCGGGGGCATTGAAAATCCGCGCCTCCCCTTCCTGCCCTTTTCCCAGAGAAGCGGTTCATTTAGCGAGAGGCCTGTGGTACCCAAAAGTGTTTTCATGATTTTACCTCCCTGACCAGTGTATCCATGTCTCCCCTGGAAATGATTTCCGTGACACAAAAAAGGTAGTGATCGGCAAGCCCTGGATAATAGGGAGTCAGGGAAAGCCCGGCCACGATTCCTTTTTCCAGGAGACGATCGTAGGTGTCTTTAAAACCCGGGGGGAATTCCACCACAAATTCGTTGAATGTGGGGCGCTCAAAGCTGATCCTGAATCCCGCGCCCCTAAATTCAGCCTTGAGGTATTCGGCCTTGTCGTGGTTGAGGGCGGCCAGCTCCCGCATCCCGGTACCCCCCAGAGAGGCCATGTATATGGCCGCTGCCAGGGCACAAAGGCTGTTGTTGGTGCAGATATTAGAAGTGGCCTTTTCCCGGCGAATGTGCTGCTCCCTTGTGGCGAGGGTCAAGACAAACCCCCGTTTCCCATCCAGGTCTGTGGTCTGCCCCACAAGACGACCGGGGAGGGCGCGCATAAAATCCTTTTTGCTTGCGAGAATTCCCAGACCCGGTCCGCCAAAGGAACGGGGGATACCCAGCCCCTGACCTTCTCCGCATACGATGTCCGCCCCTTGGCTCCCGGGGTTCTTGAGTAGGCCGTAGGCAATGGGCTCGGTAAAGGAGACAACAAAAAGTGAATCCCTGCCGTGGACCGCCCGGCCAGTTCCCTTGAGATCCTCGATACAGCCAAAGAAATTGGGTGACTGGATCGCAACGGCAGCGAGATCATCCATCTCCTCAAGCCCGGCGAGATCGGTCACACCTTCATCGAGATAGGGGAGTTCCAGGACCTCATAGCCGGTAGGGGAAAAGTAGGTCCTGACAACCCGGCGATGTAGGGGATGGACAAGACTTGAGATGGCCACCTTTGTGCGTTTGGTTGCCCGAATGGCCATAAGCAATGATTCGGCCAGGGCCGTTGCACCATCATAGTGGGATGCGGTGGCCACCTCCATGCCCAGAAGCCGGGTGATCAGGGTCTGGTACTCGTATATCGCCTGTAAGGTCCCCTGACTCATCTCCGGCTGGTAGGGGGTATAAGATGTCACAAACTCGGACCGGCCCAAGAGGTGAGAGACCGCGGCAGGGACAAAACGTTTGTAACTGCCCGCCCCGATAAATACCTTGTACTCTGGCGCCACGGCCATTGCCGAAGAGAGGGTCTGCATATGGTCGTTGAGTTCCCATTCGCTCAACGGCCCCGGCAGATCCAGATCTCCCGTGAAACGGCAATCCTCGGGGACCGTTGAAAATAGGGCGTCCAGGTCCTTTACCCCCACTGCCTCAAGCATTGAAGCCATATTCTCATTGGTATGGGGTAATAAGTGCATCTATTCTGCTCCTTTCAACCTTTCCAGATTCGCGGTGCTGGTCATAAGGGTATCCATTTCGGATAGATCCGTGGGGTTGACCTCTACCATCCATCCATCCCCATATGGACTTTCGTTCATCAACTGCGGTGAGTCTTCAAGCTGTTTGTTTACGTCGATGATTTCTCCGCCAACCGGAAGGTAGCATTCCACAACGGCCTTGACCGATTCCACGGTCGCAAATTCTTGTCCCTTTTCAAAAGCATCACCCACCTGCGGCAACTCGACAAAGACGATGTCACCGAGCTGATCCTGGGCATAGTCGTCAATTCCGACCCTCACCCTATCTCCCTCCACCCTGGCCCATTCGTGATCCTGTGCATAACGGAGATCATCGGGTAGGATCAATTCACTGATTTCTTTCATGAGCATTTCTCCTTCTCAAAGATCGCTAAAGATGTTTCTTCCCCAAAGGGGTGGCCCAAAAAGGATATGGATCATAAACAAAGAGGATGTAAGCTATCACACGGGGGATAGAAATGTAAATATGTTGGTCGGTTTTTCTTGAGTTGACGAAGACAGGGCTGGCTGATAGGATGCCCCGGGTTTCAGGGTTGACCTCCTGTTGGAATGGTTTTCGCATGGTGAGATGATCCTAACAGGGGGGTTCTTTTTTGTCAGGAAAGGAGATCATTGATGAGCAAACTGAAAAGAACCTGTTTTTATGACAGGCACGTGAACCTAGGCGCCAAGATGGTTGAATTTGGCGGCTGGGAGATGCCGATATTCTATCCCACCGGAATCGTAGAGGAACATCTGGCCACCCGCAAGGGGGCAGGGCTTTTTGATGTCTCGCACATGGGAAGATTCATTGTGAGAGGAAGCGATGCGGTCAGGTTTCTTCAACACGTCTTAAGCAACAACGCCGAGGCACTGGATATCAGAGTGGCGGGTGCCCAGTACACGATTATTCCAAACGAGGCCGGCGGGGCCGTGGATGATGCCTACCTGTATCGTTTTATGGAGGATGAGTACCTCCTGGTTGTTAACGCCGCCAACCGTGAAAAAGACTGGAATCATTTTCAGGATCTTATAGATGGTTTTGATGATGTGGGGCTGCTGGACCGCTCGGAAGAGATAGCCATGCTTTCACTTCAAGGTCCCGGATCTCGCGCGATCCTTGAAGGGGTCGTGGAGTCGGGCCCCCTCCCTGAGCCCGCGAGAAATGCGGTGGGCATTGTGACCCTGTCGGGTGTACCCGTTAAGGTTGCGCGGACCGGATATACGGGTGAGCCAATCTGTTTTGAGCTCTTTGCGGATAGAGATGATGGTCCGATGCTGTGGGACAGGCTGGTTGCAGGGGGTGCCACCCCTGTTGGGCTGGGGGCGAGGGACACCTTGCGCCTGGAGGCAGGCCTGCCCCTGTATGGACATGAGCTGGGCGAAGATCCGGAAGGAAAAGAGATCCCGGTGATGGCATGTCCGTTGTCCAGATTTGCCGTGAGCTTTTCTCCCCTAAAAGGGGATTTTATCGGCAGAAATGCCCTGGCCAGACAGCACGAGGCCCTCAAGAAGATCGTTTCACGGGACTACTCCCTTATCAGCGCGCTTCCCCGGTTGATCAAGCCGATCACCATGGCAGGTCGGGGTGTTGCCAGGGAAGGTGCCAGGCTGTTCAAGGACAAGAGACACGTGGGTTACATCACCAGTGGTACCAGGGTCCCCATGTGGACCGTTGAGGGAGAAGGGCTGAGTTCTGCCCAGACCGACCAACGCGAGTTACGCTCTATTTCCCTGGGCTATGTGGACAGTGACATCATTGAGGGTGAGAGACTGACCGTGGAGATTCGCGGGAAGTCGGTTGATGCGGTTGTGGTCCCCTATCACCTGCGGACCGATGCCCCTCCATACTCGCGGCCGATCGTCTTTGACCGGCAGATCCCGCAACAGAAGCCACCATCCGGCAAGGCCCCGGCCAAGGCATACACGCTCCTTGAAAAGGCAGTCAAAAATACCCTCTGGCGACAGCAGGAGTGCATCAACCTTATTCCCTCGGAGATGACCCAGTCGCCCATGGCCAGACTTCTCTCTGTCATGGACCCGGCCTTCCGCTATGCCGAGCACAAAAAATCCAAGGCATTCTACGATTGCGAGATCTTCTATTACCAGGGGACCGGTTTTATCGATGATGTGGAGAGGATTCTGGAAGGTGAAATGAGGGAATTCCTTGGCTGTAAGAATGTGGAGACGCGCCTTATCAGCGGCCAGATGGCCAATGCCACTGTCTTTAGCGCCATGGTGGACTATATCAATCGCACCGACCGCAAGCAGGAGCCGCGCAGGATTCGTCAGGTGATGAACAACCATATTGGGAAGGGGGGGCACTTGAGCTCGCAGCCCATGGGCGCACTCAAGGACTTTGTGGCGCGGGACCCCAGGACAGAGCGGCCTGCCGTGATAAATTTTCCGGTGCTGGCCGACAACCCGTACAAGATCGATGTCCCCGGCACACTGGATCTTGTTGACAGATACCGGCCTGAGCTGATCATCTTTGGGAAAAGCATGGTCATCCACAAGGAGCCGGTGGCTGAAATCTGCCGGTTTCTTAAGGACCAAGCTATAGACACGGTGGTAATGTACGATATGGCCCATGTGCTGGGACTGATCGGTCCGCACTTCCAGCAGCCATTTTCAGAAGGGGCAGATCTGGTTACCGGGTCTACCCACAAGACCTTTTTCGGACCCCAGCGGGGCGTCGTTGGGAGTGCCTTTGAAGAGGGGGAGACGCGTTATGAGCTGTGGGAGGCGGTGGTTCGGCGGACCTTCCCCGGGGCCGTATCCAACCACCATCTGGGGACGTTGCTGGGTCTCTTGATGGCCACGTATGAGATGAATCACTTCAAGGACGAGTACCAGGCCAGGGTCATTGCCAATGCAAAGGCGTTTGCCAGGGCCTTAAAAGACTGCGGTCTCAAGGTTGCGGGTGATGCAAGCATTGACTTTACCGAAACCCACCAGGTGGTGGTTGAGGTGGGCTATGGCCACGGGCCGGAGATCGCCGGTCGACTCGAGGCCAACAACATCATCTGCAACTACCAGGCGAGCCCCAGGGAAGAGGGGTTTACGGCCTCGGGGGCCTTGAGGATGGGGGTCTCCGAGATGACGCGCTTTGGTATGGGGGGGGGTGATTTTCGGGCACTGGCCGAGCTCATCCGTGACGTTGTCCAAAAGGACGCCCATGTGGTTGAAAAGGTAAAGGCCCTCAGGGAACCATTCGGTGAGCTACAGTACTGCTTTCAAGGCGAGGAATACGCCGATTTGCTCCAAAGGCTGCACCAGCTTATCTAAACAACCCGCAACCCCGACATATTGGGATCGTCAGGGTAGCAACAAAAATTTGAGGTGACACTTAAGCCCTTTGAAACCCAGGGAATGGGGATTCCGAACCTCATTCCCCTGTCTAAGTGCTTCGTCTGATAAATTCGGTGACATATTTCTCACTCAAAGCGTGTTCAGGTGCCGTATTTCTGGATTCCGGGGCCTGCCCCGGACCCGATCCGGGGTTCGCCGGAATGACGGACACTCGGGCCTCTTTGTCATTCCGGCCCCGTATAAGATACGGGATAAACTGCAGCCGGAATCCAGTTCCTCAAGATGCGCTACCGTATTTATGAAACCATGTACTAAGTGTCAATTTTGAAAAAGCCTAAACTGATACAATTTGAGAAGTTACGAAAAAAACAGGAGGTTATCTATGTTTCAGACCAAGATTACGGAGATGTTGGGTATCCGGTACCCGATCATCGGGGGCGCCATGATGTGGATTTCAGAGTCAGAGTTCACAGCCGCGATCTCTAATGCCGGGGGCCTGGGGATACTGGCTTCGGCCATTTACCAGAGTCGAGAGGCATTTGCCGATGCGCTTGACCGCACCCTGGCGCTCACGGACAGGCCTTTTGCAGTCAACCTGAATCTCTTCCCCATGATGCGTCCAATTGATAACAATGAGTACCTGGATGTCTTGACAGATAAGGGGGTAAAGATTGTGGAGACTTCCGGGCACTCTGCGCCTGAAGAGCTGTGCGCCCGTTTCAAAGAGGCGGGGCTGACCTGGATTCACAAATGCGTGGGCGTGAGATATGCCCTCAAGGTCCAGGAGATGGGCGCTGATATCATCACGGTGGTCGGATACGAAAATGGTGGGGCCACCGGAAAGCTGGATATCGGGACGCTTGTACTGGTCCCCAGGGTTGTAGAGAGTGTCCGGGTCCCGGTCATCGGGGGTGGGGGCGTATCTGACGGGAGGGGACTCCTGGCCGTCCTGGCCCTCGGCGCAGAGGGCGTTATTATCGGCACCCGCCTGCTGGCCACCCAGGAATCACCGATCCACGAGAATCTCAAGAAGGCCCTGGTCCAGGCAAGCGAACTGGATACCATGCTGGTGATGCGTTCTATCGGGGCGACTCACAGGGTGTGGATCAATTCGGCTGCCAAAAAGGTTGCAGATCTGGAGGCGGAACAGGCCGGTCTGCAGGAGATAATAAAGATCGCCTCAGGGGAAAAGGCCAAAAAGATGTATAACGAGGGTGACCTGGATATCGGGATTATCTCCTGTGGGCAGGGGATCGGCATGGCCCACGACATCCCGTCAGTAAAGGATCTCTTTGACCGAATCATGGCCGAGGCGACCGGAATCGCCAAAGACCTGGCTTCGAATTCGGATTCCTGATGTCTTGATGGCTTGACAAGATAATGGCTTGAAACATAAAATAATACCGCCTTGGCGTAAAGGGGTTTATAGGACGGCCCGCTTCCCGAACGTCCAGGGGATATGGGGCTTTTGGTAAGGGTTCATATGTCGAAAACTTATTCAGACAGGAGGGATATCATGAAAAGGCAGACAGTCTTATTTCTCTTTTTCTTGGCGCTGGGTCTCTGCTTATTTAGTGTCCAGGCGGTGGCCGCTGATAAGACCTATATCATGACTGGAAAGATAACGGCTATTGACACACAGGAAAAAATTGTGGTTATTGATGTTCCCCTCCAGAAGGGAATCTTTACAGTGGCAGGTCCATTGGTTGGCGGTGCCGACCTGAAGAAAGGTGGGAAACCCGCCACACTTTCAGATTTTAAGGTGGGCGAAAAGGTTACTGTCAAGTGGAAAGGGACTTCGTGGGGACATCTTATCGAATCTCTCAGTGCCCGGTAATAGGGGAAGCCGGGTATGGCTCGAGGATGGGAACTTGTCTTTGAGCCAAGAGATGTCTTTTGGGGGCCAACACAGAGTCCTTTTTGAAAGGGGCTTTGGTTAACAGTGATCTGACAGGGCGCCCCTCAGTGCTGCGACAAATTCTTCAAACAGGCTTATGGTATTGTCCCTTTTGGTGTGGGAAAGACCCCTGAACATCCGCCTCCGGAGCCCCATCGAGATTTCCAGTTGCACCCCTCTTCCCCGGCGGCTTCGATTGCAGATATTGAGGGGGTCCATTCCAGGATAGGTGGAGTTTTCCTGGACCCAAAAATCGGCCTGCGCCAGGGCGCCTTTTATCCTGTCTTTTAGGATCGTGTGTCGGCCCCCTATATAGATCTTGCTTTCCTCCCCCATACAACCATGGATTGCCACGATTGTCTCTGAGCCCTTTGCGATATTGATCCCCACCGGTTCATCAAAGAGCGTGCTGGTTATGTGCAGGTCAAAGCTCCCTCCTTGCTTTAGCCCCTCAAAGCTGTAAAAGGCGTGTTCATCACCCGCAACCCTCTCGGCGATCTCTGATGTGCCCGGCTCAATGCCCCCACCATGGGGCGCCATCACCACAATCCCTGACCTACCTTGTCTAAAAAGGATCTGATAGTCCTTTCCCTGCCTTTCGTTTTCTTCCAGGTCTCTGTAGCTGTTATATTTTCCCTGAAGACTGTTTCCGGTGATCCAAGCCACGTTTGGCCCCTTGGCGTAATTGGAGAAGTAAGAGATCTCAAAGCATTTCCAGATCATGCGGGGGTTAGCGATATCAGAATATGGGAGATAATACAAATGCTAAATGCCTCGGAAGAAAGACCGTCCCGGACAACTGCCAAGGGGTCAGAATTTCTGGACCACCATTCATGATTGACACGCAGGGTCAGTTCCCTTAAGCTCGCTCCCATGGAAAAGATCGAAGACATACCACTCAGGCTGGACCTTGGAGAGATCAGGAAAAGAGTCCACCTGGACCGGACAGGGGATTGGGACCTGGATGTGGCCCTTTTTGAGAGAGCAAAGGCCGCAATCAGACCCGAGGCTGTTTATAAGGTCTGTTATGTGGAGGAGAGGCGCGAAGATACGGTCGTCATAGACGGGCTCAGCTTTGAGAGCCGGGTCCTGAGAAAAAACCTGGAAGGGGTGGGCCGCGTCTTTGCCCATGTGGTTACGATCGGCAAGGACCTTGAAGAAATGGCCAGTTCATGCGAGGACCTGCTGGAAAAGTACTTCTTGGATTCCATGGCAAATGTGGCCCTGATCAAGGCCCGAAAATACCTGGCCGATCAACTGCGCTCGAGATTTGCCCTTGATGGCATGTCATTTATGAGTCCAGGCTCATTGAAGGACTGGCCCATTGAAGCGCAAAGACCGCTGTTTTCACTGTTTGACGGCGGGGAGACCGCGATTGGGGTGAGGCTGACTGAAAGCCTTCTCATGATCCCGAGGAAATCGGTATCCGGCATCTATTTTCCCACGGAGGTGACGTTCTATAGCTGTCAGCTCTGCCCCCGTGGGCGTTGTGAAGGAAGAAAGGCCCCTTTTGACAAAAAACTGGCCTGCGAATATCGGGTTGGGCCGACGGGGGATCTTTCAAAGGGTGACCTCGATGATTGAAGAACAGGCAGGGATCGTGTTCAACAGGGAGGTTGTCCATAAGACCTATTATATGGGGCTGAGGTCTCCCCGGATTGCGGGCACGGCGAGACCCGGGCAGTTTGTTATGCTGCGGGTGAGTGACGGGGTCGATCCCCTTTTGAGACGTCCTTTTTCCGTCTGCCGGGTTGAGGGCGATGCGGTCTTTGGAATCCTTTACAGGGTCGTGGGCAGGGGAACCGCGATCATGTCCAGGGCCCATGAGGGTGAGCGATTGTCGGTCTTGGGCCCACTTGGAAGAGGGTTTAGACTGCCAACAGCCGGCCGTAGATCTCTCCTGGTAGGAGGCGGTATCGGGATTGCCCCCCTGATCTTCCTGGCAATAACCATTGTCAAAGGGGTTCGGGCATTTCTGGCCGGATATCGATCTGCCGGGGACGTTATTCCGATCGAACGGGTCGGCCTTGGATCAAAGATTTCAATCGCCACCGATGATGGCACGGCAGGTCATCGGGGCTTTGTCACCGAACTCCTAAAGGGGTATGTGGAGGGAGCAGGGGAGGAGAGAGATTCCGTTGTCTATGCCTGTGGTCCTTTACCCATGTTAAAGGAAGTCGCGGCCCTCACCACCCGCCGGGGTATTCCGTGCCAGGTCTCTCTGGAGACATCAATGGCGTGCGGGGTGGGGGCCTGTCAGGGTTGTTCGGTGAGGGGCTCTTTGGGCAAGGGGAGGCCCTATCACCAGGTGTGTCAGGAAGGCCCGGTCTTTGACGCCGAGGCCGTTGATTGGAAAGACCTATGAACGAAATCCAGCCAGACCTCAAAGTCAGCCTGGGGGCTTTTGACCTCAAGAATCCTGTCCTTACCGCATCGGGGACCTTTGGCTATGGTCAGGAGTACTCATCCGTTGTGGACCTCAACCGGCTCGGCGGCGTTGTGGTAAAGGGGCTTTCGCTTGAGCCCCGGGCCGGAAACCCACCGCCCAGGATTGTGGAGACCCCCTGCGGCATGTTGAATGCCATTGGCCTGGCAAACATCGGGGTCGAGTCATTCCTGGAGGAGAGACTCTTGTGGCTCAGGGGGCTGGATACCGCCGTGATCGTTAATATCTATGGACACACCATAGATGAATATGGCGAACTGGCCGCCCGTCTCAAGGGGGTGGCGGGTATAACGGCCGTTGAGGTAAATATCTCCTGTCCGAACGTGGCGCAGGGGGGTATGGCATTTGGCACAGATCCCGACATCTCGGCCAGGGTAACCGAGCGGGTTTTGGAGAGGGGCGATAAACCGGTCATTGTCAAGCTTTCACCCAATGTTACCGACATCCGGGTAGTGGCCAGGGCAGTGGAGAAGGCTGGTGCAGATGCGATTTCATTAATCAATACCCTTACCGGAATGGCCATTGACATCGAGAGACGCCTCCCAAAACTCGCCAATCTCTCCGGGGGCCTATCCGGTCCCGCCATTCGACCGGTGGCCCTCTATATGGTCTATCAGGTGGTCAAGACCGTGGGAATACCCGTAATCGGGGTGGGGGGGATCATGGACTATCGGGATGCCCTTGAGTTCCTGATTGCCGGGGCCAGGGCCATCCAGGTCGGGACGGCCAGCTTTGTGAATCCAAGGGCCACCCTGGATATCATAGACGGGCTCAGCAACTACTGTGTGGGTCAGGGGGCAGGGCGGATTGAGGAGATAATCGGTAGCTTGAAGATGTCCGATGCGATCGCTTGAATGGATGGCGCAAATCCCTGCCGAAAACGCGTCCCTGCCAAAAAAAGATGCCAAGAAACGGTAATTCCGCTTCTTGGCATCCCCTTAATGAATTGCCATCAAGTCCATTTCAGACCGTCGGCAGGTTCATCAAGGTCTCAGAGCTCCATGTTGCCCCGCCTGATGGCAATGAGTTCTCACATCTTCAGGGCGAAAAGGAGAGCTCAAACCCAGATGATATGGCCTTCTTATACCATATGTAGTGTCTTGTCAAGCCCTTTTCCACAAGATCTTTTATCTTTAGCCAGTGGTAATCTTGACATGAAAAAGACGTCCCTTCTCTTTTTTCCCATTACTTGTCACTGATAAAAAACCCATTCAAAAGCAAGAATCGGGTTGCCTGCCTATTGGATAGCGAATATTCTTTGGTAAATGCTATTTTGAGGATCAATAAAATGAAAGACCTTGAACAATTATCCAGGGATTATGCTCGCGTTGAGAAGGCTATTCAGTTTCTAGAGCAGAATTTTGATCAACAACCCACTCTATCTGAGATTGCCTCGGGCATAGGTCTTAGCGAATTTCACTTTCAACGCCTCTTTAGTCGCTGGATGGGGATCAGCCCTAAACGATTTCTTCAGTTTCTGACCAAAGAGTATGCCAAGAAGATGCTAACGGAGTCAAAGAATATTCTGGATACCACCTATGATTCCGGCCTATCCAGCCCCGGCAGATTATATGATCTGTTTGTCGCTTGCGAAGCATTGACCCCTGGAGAGTACAAACGAAAAGGTGAAGGAATGATTATATTTTATGGTTATCATCCGACACCATTCGGTGAATGCCTGTTAGCCATTACTGAACGCGGAATTTGCGGATTACGATTTGTGAATAACGAAAATAAAGACACCCTAATAGATTGGCTGTATAAACAATGGCCCAGATCGAAACTGATGAATGATCCGGCCATTGTCAAGCCATTCATTCATCAAGTTTTTAGTTTTTCTTCCGACAATGAGCCGGCTCCACTTCATCTTTATGTTCAAGGGACCAATTTTCAGATAAAAGTCTGGGAGGCCCTTCTAAGAATACCATTAGGCAAGGCGGTCACTTATGAAGATATCGCCCGACATATCGGCCTGCCAAATGCGGCACGGGCCGTAGGGAATGCTGTCGGCAAGAATCCGATCCCTTTTCTTATTCCCTGCCATCGCGTTATCCGCAAATTAGGTGATTTCGGTAATTACGGTGAAGGCCCTTCGCGTAAAAAGGCGATCCTCGGTTGGGAGGCCGCTAGGTATAGTATGGGATAAATCAGCTATTGCTTGAAAGGGTAAGTTCAGGATAAGAAGAAAGCGGGAAACATGAGTATCACGGCCAAACATATTAAAGAAATGGTATTGAACAGAGGGGCGGATCTTTGTGGAATCGCGTCTGTATCGAAATTCACGGAAGCACCAACCGGTTTTCATCCCCAGGATATTTATCCGGGTTGCAAATCAGTGGTTGTTTTTGCTACCCATTTCCCTCTAAGCACACTTGAGGCAGGAACCCCATCACCATACACCTTTATTCGAAACAGGATGGTTGAAAAACTGGATCAGATCTCTTTCGAATTATGTGATGATATGGAAGGGAAAGGCTTTATCGCCATCCCTATTCCCTCCGCTTCACCTTATGATCACTGGGATCCAGATCTGAGACATGGCAGAGGGATACTTTCTCTGAAACACGCTGGGGTCCTTGGTGGTCTTGGGGTGATGGGTAAAAATACACTTCTCATTAACAACAGATACGGAAACATGATCTGGTTGGGGGCGGTTCTTATATCCATTGATTTGGAACCGGATCCAATCGCCGCTTATGAAGTCTGTAAACAAACATGCCATATATGCCTTGAAGCATGTCCGGTGAGGGCCCTGAATGGAACAAGCATCAACCAGAATC
Organism: uncultured Desulfobacteraceae bacterium; assembly: GCA_964639275.1. Lineage (GTDB taxonomy): Bacteria > Desulfobacterota > DSM-4660 > Desulfatiglandales > Desulfatiglandaceae > CAZXCQ01. Next base: position 15,381 of record CAZXCQ010000008.1, read on the forward strand.
TTTGTCGGGAACATTCCATAACCAACTCCGAAGGTGGAGGTTGGCGTCTTTCTTGTAATATCTGCAGGAAGATCTGCCCCAATCACAAGGGATTATTCTCAGCCCCAGGGTGAGACAAGTCATTTATCGGCATCTGATTGCGGTATCCTGCATAATTGAACGATTTCGCTGCCGGTCAAGACTGATTGAATCCTCTCCACCGGCCAGCCGCCTTCTTTGGAGATCTCTTGATACTGGCCCAGTGTGTTGCGTAGCTGGTTGTAACCCCTGTGGTCAGGAAGGAGCGATTCCAGGGTCTTTTCGATCTGGTTGGTGCTCAGTGCCTCTTCGGGCATGTGGGCCACGTCTGCCTCGCGGCGGGTGGCACGCCACGGTGGATCAATCCGTTCGGGATCGATCCGGCCGGCCAGGAGGTGAGAGGTATTTTATTAATACCAGGGCCCAAAGGGGCCCCACACCCCCCAATTCATGGCGGCGTCCTCGTTCATCTCTGCGGCCATGCGTTGTTCGTCGGCAATCTGCTGGCCGATCGCGAGATTCTGGAAGCGCTGATAGGCCTTTTCGGTCCCGACATAAAGGCATTTGCATGAGGTCGCGTCCGCGTACACATAGTAGATGTGCCCATCGCGTTCGTGGGGGACAAGCTTCCGTTGCGTCAGGGTCTTCAGATGGGCAAGCCTTTCAGGGGTGTCGGCCAGCCGCATCTGGAACCCGGCTGCGGCGAGCAATCGCTCCATCTTGATTGCCTTGCTGTTTTGGATCATCGCACACCCCATGAGTGCGATTCCCAGGGCGATAATCAGGAGCACGGATTTGGCTGCCCCGCAAATGGATAAGACCGGAAATGGTCCTCCCGTCGATTCAGACATCTTATATTCCTCCAATTATTCCTGTGTGGTTGTCTTTAAGAGAAAGTGTAAGAAAACCGGTGTGCCCTGTCAACTTCAAATCGCTTACACCTATCCTAAAGATGGGATTGAAGTATCATTTTACCCTTTTTTAAGATTGGAACTTAGACAGGGGAATGGGGGTTCAGAATCCCCATTGCCCGGGTTTCAAAAAGCTAAAATCTTGCGGATGGAAAAATGTGAAATTATTCTTCAGCGAGCCTCTTGTCTGTCTTTTTTATCTTTTGAGTCAATTGCTTTACCGCCTCTATATACTCGGATAGACCGCGCATAAAGATGTCATTGTGGTTGGCATCCGGAATCTTGAGGAATGTCTTGTCCTCTGCCTGAGAGGCCTCATAGAGGGCCTGTCCGTCGGAGAAGGGGATGATGTGATCATACTCTGCGTGTATGATCAAAGTGGGCCTGTCAAATGCCCTGATCTTGTCGATATTGCGAAAGCCTTCCTCTTCTTTGAAACCCAGGGTCTCCGGGTTGATGCCCAGCAGTTGAAGCAGCGGGCCGGCATAGGCAAACCCGCTTTCCACGATAAGCCCATCTACCCGGGTGTTATGGTGGGCGGCGAGTTCCAGCACGGATGCACTTCCCAGGGATCTCCCCATAAGGATGAAGGGACCGGAAAACCCGTTTTTCTTTAGCCATTCTCTTACATAGTCAAATATCACGTGGCAGTCCCGCATCATGGTCGTAATGGTGGGTTTGCCTGTTGATCGGCCGTAACCCCGGTAATCCACGGGCAGAAAATTGATGCCCATTCGGTTGTACATTGGCCCCATTTCATCGTAGTCGGCAATGATCTCGCCATTTCCGTGGAAGAAGAGGATATTGGGGGCCGAATTCTCCTTTGTGTGGAACCTGCCTCCCACAACCACATCCCCTTCCACCGGGATCAATACATCCCGGGCATTGCCCCTGGGGCCAGGCCCTCCCCATTCGGGTCTGGGATGAAACAGAAACATGAGGATCTCCGGCCGGTCGAGGGCCGAATAGTCGATCTTTGAGATATCTATCATCAGGTCCCCTCCATGCGTACAAAACTAAGAGTTCACCAGTCATCTAACTGTGATCTGATCTCTGTCAACATCCCTGTGACAACCAGGAGAAGCGGAGTGTTGGAGCAATGGAGTAGTGGGCCTTGTTTATCACAGGAACGAGCGGATAAAATCTTCCACCTGATTTTTGCCTTTGTAGACGCCATAATGCCCTTCACAGAGGATGTCGGCTTCTAATGAGATGAGGCGGTTGAGGGATTCCAGGTAGTCTTTTCTATTAGATAGGAGGCTCTGGTCCAGGGGACCATGGACATCCTGGGCAAATACCACCTTCTGTCCTTCTGACTCGGTCACATAGACGACCGACCCGGGGGAATGCCCGGGCGTATGGACTGCCATAATGACCCTTCCCCCCAACTGGATCTTTTCCTCGGCAAGGGACAGCTTTCTGTCAATCACCAGGGGCTCCATCTTTGAACCGTACCATTTGGCCGCGGTCACCCTCTCATCTCCCTTTTCCAGAAATTGGGCATCCAGTTCGTGTGCGATTGTCTGGCATTTGGTGGTCTCCTTTAACCCCTTGACACCCCCGGTGTGGTCGTAGTGGCAGTGGGTGATCAAGAGAAGACCAATCTCTTGAGGTCTCACCCCGTGTGTATGGATATTGCTCAAGACCCTTTTCTGGGAGCGGCCGCACCCGGCATCCACCAATGCGCAATGACCGGCAAAATTGATCAAGTAGATGGCCGCGTCTTCAGAGGATGAGAGTTCCCCTCCACCGACCTGGAATATCTCGCTTGTTATTTTCACCGGGATGACCTCCTATCAAGTTCTGGTCCGGCTGGCTCTGTCTGGAATGGGGAAACAAAGAAATGATAACGGTGAGATGGCTGAAAGGTCTTTAGGACCAAAATGCGTCTACGGCTCGGCGTCTTCGCCCTCCTTCTTGTGCTTTTTCTTGAGCTCGCCCTTCATGAAAACGACGCCCTTCTCGGTTGCTGGCTTTCGGTAGTCCTGTTTTTGGTGCAGACACTTCTGAGGGCAGCTTTCAACGCAGACACCGCAATATATACAGGCAAACGGGTCACATTGCCAGGTGGCCTCTTTGGTATCCACGGTGATACATTGCGACGGGCATTTGCGGGCACAGGTCCTGCAGAAGATGCAGTCCTTGATTTCGTTGTAAAGCTCCCCGCGCGTGCGCTCAAAGGTCTCCCGGATCTCCTTTGGATAAAGCCTGGTGGAGCTTTTTGTTAAGAGATTTCGGAGCACATTTGGCGTCATGCTAAACACGGCACTTCTCCCTGCGTATCAATTTAGCCTTCTTCAAAGCTGGTCCCTGGACAGGGGGGTGGGGGTTCGGAATCCCCATTGCCCGGCTTTCAGAAAGCTAAAGTGTTTCCCCCTGCTATCTTTCTGTGCAACTGATGCACGGATCAATGGATAGGGTAATCACCGGGACATCGGCCAGCTCTATGCCCGGGAGCATACTCAACAGAGGCGGAATATTGGCAAAGGTTGGTGTCCTGATCCGCAGCCTGTCGAGGTTTTTATTGCCGTTTCCCTTTATGTAGTACATGAGTTCACCCCGGGGTTGCTCAACCCTGCTGATGACTTCCCCCTCGGGTTTTCCTTTGACCTTTACATTGATCTCGCCCGGGGGGAGTTTGGATATGGCCTCTCTCACAAGCTCCATGGCCTGATAGGTCTCCAGAAACCTGACCTTGTTTCGGGAGTAGGCATCCCCGTCGCTGGCTACCACAGGCTCATAGGAGAGTTCACCGTAAGCGGCGTAGCCGAGCTGGCGCATGTCCTGGGCCACCCCGCTGCCACGGAGGGTAGGGCCTACTGCCCCCAACTCCAGGGCCTGATCGCCTGTCAGGATCCCTTTGCCCACGGTGCGTTTTCTTACCGTATAGTCGTGGAGCAGGACCTTTTCGAGCTGTCTGACCTCTTTTTCAACCAAATCCAGTTGAGAGAGAATCCAGCGTGTCATGTCGGGGTCCAGATCGCGTCTTACCCCTCCGATGACATTGACCGAGACGTTCACCCGGTTTCCGCCGGTGGCCTCGTTGATGTCCATGATCCTCTCACGGATCCGCCAGCACTGCATAAACAGGCTTTCAAATCCAAAGGCATCGGCAAAAAGTCCCAGCCACAGGAGATGGCTCTGGACACGGTGTATTTCTCCCCAGATAACGCGCAAAAACCTGGCCCTGTCAGGGACCTCGATACCCATCAACTCCTCGATCCCCTGGCAGTAGCACTGGGCGTGTATGGTGGAGCAGATGCCGCAAACCCGCTCGCAGATCTGTATCATCTGGTGAAAATCGCGGATGTCGGCGAGCCTCTCAAGACCCCGGTGGACAAATCCGAGGGCAGGCACGGCCTCCTTAACGATTTCATCTTCCAGCGCAAGCTTTAGATGAAGCGGTTCGGGAAAGACCGGATGCTGGGGTCCGAAGGGTATGATTGTGCGAGCCATTGATATTCCTACTCTCCCTTGCCCTCCTCTTTGGAGACCGTGATCCGGCAGTAAGGCGCGCCCTGGACCTCCTCTTCGAGATAGAGGGTACGGTCGTAGTCAAGGACAAGGCCTTCGAAACGGATACCAAACTGGTCCTGGATTTCGTTTTCCACGAGAAAGGCGGAAAAATAGACCAGTGAGATGCTCGGGGCTGCCTCGCCTTTGGGTATCGTCAGCCGCAGGTGTCTGAGATCCAGGTCCTTGTCAAAATGGTAGAGGATGTCCACCGTGTCTGGATCCAGTTCCACGCATGACAGGGTAACCAGTCGATACCCGTCTTTCTTCATATCCAGGGTCTTACCCACAACAGTCTCCAGGGTTACCGGGATCACTTCCTCTCTCACGGCCTATCATCCTTTTTCTGAGCAAATTTTGCCAGCCCCGTTACCACGCCGTCGATGATAGCCTCTGGTTTGGGGGGACAACCCGGGACATAGACATCAACAGGGACCACCTTATCTACACCCCCTACCACATTATAGGCCTCCCGGAAAACACCCCCTGTCAGGCCACAGGAACCGAGGGCGACCACTGCCTTCGGGTCGGGCATCTGCGCGACCAGATTGGCCAGGACCTTTTTATTGCGGTGGTTTACGGTGCCGGTCACCAGGAGGAGATCGGCATGTTTGGGGTTACCCACATTAATAATGCCAAAGCGCTCAACGTCATAGACCGGGGTCAGACAGGCCAGGACCTCGATGTCACAGCCATTGCAACTGCCGCAGTCAAAGTGCAGCAGCCACGGGGACTTGATCCGGGATTTCGTGATAAATGCCTTTAGGGTGTCCATAGTCCGCCCTTATCGTCCGTGGAGCCAGATGAGGTTAACAAAGCTCATGGCCAGACCCATGGTCCAGACATAGCCAAGCATCCACCGCCAGGTCATCCGGGCCATGATGTTGTCTATAAGGATTTCGCACAGATAGGTAAGCCCCACAAGGACGATTATCCCGATCCAGCTCGTGGCCCAGAAGAGCGAGCACAGACCCAGAATCAGGACCACCTCATACCAGTGACCGATCTCCACCAGGGCGAGGTAAGGTCCGGAATACTCGGTCAAAAACCCCTTTACCACCTCCTGGTGGGCATGGTGGGAGGTGGAGAAATCGAAAGGGGATTTACGGAGCTTGATGGTTAATGCGTAGCAAAGGACAATATAAAGAAGCGGGAGGCTTTTTAAGAGGGGCCGGGTTTGCGCATAGACCTCAGAGATCTTAAAGCTTCCTGTCACCAGGTAGATGCCCACAAATACCAGGACAATCAGGGGCTCGTAGGTCAGGATCTGGATCAGTTCGCGATTTGCCCCCACCTGACTAAAGGGGGATGTGGTCGAGAAGGCGCCAATGACCAGGAAGATTGCGCCCACGGCCTGGACAAACAGGATCAGGAGCAGATCGGAGTGGAGAAAAAACAGGACAACGGAGAGCATGGCCGCCGTGATATAGATATAGGCGCAGAAGACCTGCCAGCTGTTGACCACCAGCCTCTCCTTTCCAAAGAGCTTGGCCACGTCGAAAAAGGGCTGCCAGATGGGTGGGCCGTAACGCGACTGAAACCAGGCGGTCAATCGCCTGTCAACACCGGCGATAAATCCACCCAGGAGGGGGGCCACAACCACCCCGATAATGACCGGAATCACGCCCCGGATCACAACGCCCCTCCGATCAAGAGTGCCAGAAGCATCCCCCCGCAGATGTTAAACCAGACGGTCAGCCTTTCCTCACCAAAGATCGATTCAAAGCAGTAGATCCCTGATGAAATGGCCACCGGTTTTCTCATCGGTCCTTCAAATGCCTCCGGGTCTTTTGTTTGTGCACCGCTCAGATAGGGACCTGAGACGTGCGCCTTTCTGGCCCTCCTGGTGGCATAAACCGCATAGATGAACCCCAGGGCGAGTACCAGGATAACCGGGTATAAGATAAAGGCCCCTGTTGGATTTTCGAATATCCCGGCCCGAATTGTAAAGGCAGGGGCGGGAAGGATCGGAACGACCAGTTTTGAGTAAAGCAGCGGGGCGCACAGGCTGAGTATCACGGCTCCCCCTACGAGCACCAGAAGCGGAAGGCGTGTCAGCACGCCCTGTCGCTCAGGCACAACGTGCGATTCATGGGGGGCACTCAATAGAACCCCGGCCCATCTGGACCAGTACATGACCATAAGGGCGCTCCCCACGGCCAGCAAGACAATGACAAAGAGGTGTCTGGATGCCGCCTCTATGGCCATCCACTTGCTCAAGAGCACGCCAAACGGGGGGAGCATCATGGTGACGATCCCGACTGTGGCGATGAGTGCAGTCCGGGGCATTTTGGCAAAGAGGCCGCGCATGACCTCTATGTCGCGGCTTCCGATGTGCTGTTCGATATCTCCTATGCAGAGAAAGAGCAGGGCCTTTGAGAATGCATGGAATATGATAAGCAGGATGGCGGCGGTGATGGCCTCGGGGGTATTTATGCCGGCGCAGACAAAGATGAGCCCCAGGTTGCCGATGGTGGAGTATGCCAGGACCTTCTTGCCGTTACTCTGGCTCACGGCCATGGCCGATGTGGCCAGGAAGGTGAAGGCACCGGATACGGCCAGACACTGGCTAAGAAATGTCCCGGCGTAACCGGGGGCAAACCGGAGCGCAATGTATACCCCTGCCTTGACCATGGTGCTTGAGTGGAGCAGTGCCGACGTGGGGGTGGGGGCAACCATGGCCCCCAGGAGCCAGCTCTGGAAAGGAATCTGGGCGGCCTTGGTCATACCGGCAAAGCACAACAAGGCAAGAGGCGTCAACATGATCCCGCCCATGTGGCCCGCCTGAATGAGTTTTTGGGCATCAACGGTGCCCTGCGTGACATAGGCCCAGAACATGGCCACGATAAAGGCGGCCCCGGCAAGGCAATTCATCCATAGGGCCCGAACCGAATTCCTGAGCGCGGTCTCGGTCTGGTCATGGCTGATCAGCATAAAGGAGCCCAGGGTGGTCACCTCAAAGAACATGTACATGAAGATAATATTGTTGGAGAGGACAAGACCGTTCATGGCTCCGATGATCATTATAAGAAAGGCGAAAAACCCGGGTTGCCTGGATCTTTTGAGCCCCTGGTGTTCTTCGTGCTTATTCATGTAAGGGATGGCGAATACACAGATAAGCGAACCCACTATGGATATGATAAGGACCATAATAAGCGAAAGGTTGTCGGCAACAAAGAGGGGAAAGCTCTTGCTGTAGTCCACAATAAAAAGCTCAAAATAATCAAGACACACGATCTGGAAGATGATGAGGATCTTGGAAAAGAGGTGCCTGCGTTTGAACCCGAAATATAGCATGGTCAGGAGAAGGATGTCGTCGCCCCATATGATCCACTCGTGGTTCGGTATGCCCAGGAGTGGAGGGGGTGAGTGGGAAAAGGGGCCTTTGATGAATAGGAGAACAGAGGTGACGGCCAGCAGGCAGCCCATTGCAAGAACAACGAGGAAACGGATGTGACGGATTCTTATAATGTAACAGAGGGCTGCGGCAATAAACGGCCCGGGGATCAGGATAAGGAGAAGCGTGTCAAGCATGGCAATCCAGTTCTTCTGGAACGTTGATGTACAGGAACACCGCTATTTGTCAAATGGCAGAGTCAATATGTAGTTACAAGGCCTTTTGAGATGGCCGTAGCATAGGACAAATCAGGCCTGGTGTCAAGGGGCTGGCTGATCAGAGGGCAAAAAAAGGCAGAGCCCGTATGGGACCCTGCCTCAGAAGAAGGGGATGAGATGAAAGGGTTGAGTGGAAATGGCTTCCCGCAACGCCGTTATTCCCTTTGCAATTGATCTTTCCTCCTGGGTTTTAAAGATACCAAAAGAGAAGATGCACGCACATCCGAGAAGCCGGTCAAGTGCCACCGGCAACTCCCTTTCTGATTTCTTGAGTTGGATGGCACTTAGGGTATTGGCTATGGTTTTGTCAAAACAGCAGATTCCAAAGAACAGTTAGAATATCTTAAATTTAAATAATGCAAAATTCTTGCCATTTTTTCAAAAAACGAAGATCATTTGAAATCTCATATAGTTACCATGGTCTTGAAAGACGTTTCTCAGCGACACGTGTAGTGTAGATACCACATTATGTCAGAAAAAACACTACTCTCGGCCCAATCTTTGACGGCTCGCCGAATGGATGCGTTTAGATTACTTCTTCTCCCTGTCTATGTGGATAACGGGAAGATCTTCGACAGATTTTTTGTCCATCTTCAGATATACACACTTGTCTTCGTATCGGTCGATCTGGTCCACCGGAATCGATACATCCTTTTTTCCCCATAGATGACCTTCCCGCAGGACCAGGTGGGTGATGTGACCGGTTCCCTTTTCCACCAGGAACTCATCAACCTGCCCCACATGTCCATCCGAGGCCGCGACCTTTGCTCCCTTGCGGATGGCAAACTCCCCGGGCGGAACTGCCTCGTGCTGCAAGATTGGCGGCACCCACTCCTGCATTGGCCACGTAAGGTACTGATCACCCATAAAGGCAGGGATGTCCGAGGGGAGAAATTCGGTTTGTATAAATTCTTCTAATTCCTCGAACTCCTTCTTGCTAATGGATAGAAAGATGGTATCGTGGATGCTTTCGCTTACCACCCCTTCCTTGACTAGACGTTTTGAATTGGGGAAACCGTGTTCTCTGACCACCAGGTGTGTCACGGTCTCTATGGCCGGGTTGAGTATTATGTTTGTCAAAGTGCCCACCGGGCCGTCGGAACATTCAACACTTGCACCAAGGTGTAGATCCATTTCTTGCCTCCACCAGATAGTCCATACTAACATTTCTGCCTATACAGACGGTTATTCTATTACGAGATCATGCCAGGAAAATCAAGCCCTGAAACGGACAGGTTTGTGTTTTCCAGGTTTGGCGGGTGTCTCTGGCGGGCAGGCCGCCGGGGGCAAAGGGCAGACTTTGACAGGTCCCTCTCTATGGTTTATATAAAAACGTATAAGGGGGAAAATGCCGGGCTGGGTTTATGTCTTTTTGATACTGACGGGTCTGCTTTTGGGTCTTAAGCTCCTGTATGTGTTTACGGCAGGAGGGGTCCTTGGCATCACTGGCGGCGCACTTTTTGTCTCTACCTCCAGGGTCAGGATCCGGAGCTTCCTGGATGCCGTGCCCCTGAATCAGGGGGACCTTCTCGTAGATCTTGGGTGTGGCGATGCCCGCGTGCTGAGGGCGGCACGGAAGCGTTATGGGGCAAAGGCCCTAGGGTTTGAGGTGAATCCCTTGGCCTATATCACGGCACGGGTGCTGAGCCTGGGTGTGCGCGGGTTAAGGGTCAAATGGGGGAGCTTTTGGTCGAGGGACCTGGGCGATGCCGATGTCGTCTTTTGCTATCTATTTCCGGATGTAATGGAGAGGCTGGCCCAAAAGATGGAAAGGGAGCTCAGACCGGGTGCAAGGGTGGTTTCGTGCAACTTTCCGGTGCCGGGATGGCGTGTCCAGGAGGTGGTCTCACCGGCCTCATCGCGTCACGGCGACCCCATATATATCTACAGATTCCCGGATGCATGCACAGAGAAAAACACGTCGGTTAATGGTACCTTCTCGTAAAGCGCTCGTTGTGTTTCTAAAATACCCCGAAGCAGGGAGGGTCAAGAGCAGGCTCGGGAGAGACATCGGCCCTCAAAACGCAACAAGCCTCTACCAGAAACTCCTGAGGCGCACCCTGGGAATCGCCTCGGATTTCAAGCTCTCCCAAGATAGGGAAGACGGTCTCGACCTGTTTCTCTTCTTTTCCCCTCTGGGGCGAGAGGCGATGCTGAGGAAGGCCTATCCCGGTCCGTGGGAATTTGTCCCCCAGGCCAACGGACATCTGGGGCAAAGGATGGAGCTGGCCTTTAGGGGTCTCTTTGACAAAGGGTATCGGGAGATCGTCCTTATTGGAACCGACGTGGCTGATCTTATGGTCTCCGATCTGATGGGTGCCTTCCGATCCCTCGGAGGAGGCGAGGTCGCCCTGGGGCCGGCACACGACGGGGGCTTTTATCTGATTGGGCTGACCGTGCCCTTTGAAAAGGTATTCCGGTTCGACTCCTGGTCCCATTCTTCTATATTTAAAAGAACCCTGCGGTGCCTTGACGACTGCGGTCTTCCCGTCAGGACCCTGACAGAGAGAAGGGACATCGATCGGGGCGAGGACCTGATCCACCTAAGGGGTCAACCGTTTTTTTTTGAAAAAGTATCGATCATCATACCCTTTACAGGCAAGGTGGGCCAATTATCCCCCTTGATCGACTCCCTTGAGGCACAACTGTGGCCGGGTGATGAGGTCATCGTCGTTCAGGGGAACGAATCCCTTGGGTGGAGAACCGAGGACATCACCCCCAACACACGCCTTGTCTCAGGACCCAGGGGACGGGGGATTCAGCTCTCTCACGGCGCCAGACTGGGAGGAGGGAGTCTTTTTTGGTTTCTTCATGCCGATACTCTGCCGCCTCCCAACTTTGGTTATCACATCAGAAAGCTCTCACAGGCCACTGACACGGCACTGGGTTGTTTTAAACTCGACTATGGAGCCTCACGCCTCTCTCTGCAACTGGTGGCCAGGTGGGCCAACCTGCGTACGCGATACCTGAAACTGCCTTACGGTGACCAGGGGCTCTTTTGCCGCAGGGAGGTCTTTGAAAAGGCCGGAGGGTTTAGGAAGGCGTTTCTGTTTGAAGATGTGGATTTTGTTAGGGCCTGCAGGAAACTGGGAAAGATCATGGTTATCCCCCAGCCCTTGCGTTCGTCTCCGGAGAGGTATTTAAAGAAGGGGATCCTTCGAACCTCACTTAAAAATCATCTTCTGATGCTTCTCTACTTTATAGGCATGAATGACAGGAGGCTCTATTCGCTTTACTACGGAAGGGAGAATGCAGGGGGGAAAAGCGATTAGGATAAGGAGGTCTTTATGCAAGGGGAAAACACAAAGATCGTCTGTACCATTGGTCCCGCGACCGATAGCAAAAAGATCCTGAGACAGCTCATCACGGCCGGTATGAATGTGGCACGGCTCAATTTCTCGCATGGCTCGCACAAGGGCCATGAAAAGGTGATCCGCTCCATCCGAGAACTCTCAGCAGAATTGGACAAACCAGTCGCCATCCTTCAGGATCTCCAGGGGCCAAAGATACGAACCGGTGAGTTTAGAGGGGAAAGTGTCGAGCTAAAGAAGAACGAGGAGTGGACCATAACGACACGTGGAGTAAAAGGGGAACCCGGGCTTATTCCCACAACCTACCGAGGCATCGTAAATGACCTCACGAAGGGGGATACCATATTGATCGATGATGGTCTGATCGAGCTCAGGGTATTGTCCAAAGACAAGACACAGATTTATTGCAAGGTGGTTAGCGGGGGTATCCTGAGTGCGCATAAGGGAATCAATCTGCCCGGCGTTACAACCAGCATCCCTTCTCTGACCAAAAAGGACAGGGAGGACTTGGCCGTTGGCATCGAGATGGGGGTGGATTACGTGGCCCTTTCATTTGTTCGCAGCGCGAAAGACATAAGGGCACTCAAACGATTCCTCAGGAAGAAAAAGGCCGACATCCCGGTTATTGCCAAGATCGAAAAGCCACAGGCCCTTCGGGAACTGGAAGGGATACTCGATGCCTGTGAAGGAATTATGGTGGCACGGGGGGATCTGGGGGTTGAGCTTTCCCCCGAGAAGGTGCCGATCGAGCAAAAGAGGATGATCCGAATGGCAAACGAAAAGAGGAGGCTGGTGATCACCGCCACACAGATGCTTGAGTCCATGACAGACCATCCACGCCCGACCCGGGCCGAGGCCTCAGACGTGGCCAACGCCATCCTGGATGGAACAGACGCGGTCATGTTGTCCGCCGAGACCTCGGTTGGCCAATACCCGGTGGGGTCGGTCAGGATGATGAAGAAGATCGCGCGGGAGACGGAAGCCAGTTTTGTCCCCAGGCCCTTTTATGGCCATAAGCCCTCCAGTTTCCCGGATGCCGTCTCAGAGGCCGCTTGTATGGCAGCGGAAAGCCTCGGTCTAAAGGCGATCGTGGCCTTTTCCCAGTCGGGGTTTACCGCGGCCCTCATTTCCAAGTACAGACCCCCGGTTCCGATCATCGCCTGTACCCCTGATGAGGAGGTTCAACGACGCCTGGCCCTGCACTGGGGAGTGGACGCAAGGGTCATACCCCACTTAAGTGACACAGACAAGATGATCGAAACGGTAGAGGGACTCCTCCTGGCGCAGAGGCTTGCCAGGAAGGGAGATAAGATCGCTATCCTGGCTGGTGCACCCCTCGAGGCGAGGGGAAAGACAAACATGATGAAACTGCATGTGCTGGAATAGAGGAGCGAAGGTAAAGACAGAATGGGGTGACGTCGGCAATTTTAGTCACTTATAAACAACAAGACCAAGGAGGCCGCCATGAGTAAGATAATCTATATCCAGGCATCACCCCGAGGAGAGCGATCCTACTCCGTCTCGGTCGCAGATGCCTTTGTCGTCGCTTACAGAGAGGTCAATCCGGGAGATGAGATTACCACAATCGATCTTTTCAACAAGCAACTGCCTGCGTTTGACGGTCTGGCACTCCAGGCCAAGTATACTATCCTTCATGGCCTAAAACACTCTGATGAGGAACTGGCTGCGTGGCGGGCAGTGGAGGATCTGATCGAGGAATTCAAGTCGGCCGACAAGTATGTGATGGCCGTTCCCATGTGGAATTTCCACCTTCCTTACCGGTTAAAGCACTATCTGCATATCCTGGTGCAGCCCACCTATACCTTCAGTTTCTCACCGGAAGAGGGATACAAGGGATTGGTCACGGGCAGACCGATTTTTATCGCTTATTCCCGTGGCGGAGAATATCCTCCAGGCAGCGATAGTGAGGCCTTTGATTTTCAGACAAAGTACCTAGAATTCATCCTTGGCTTTATCGGTTTCACAGACATCCGTAAGGTGGTAATCGAGCCGACTCTGACAGGGGGGGCAGATCTGGCCAAGGAAAGGAGACAGGCAGCCATTGCAAAGGCCAAAGAAATGGCCAGGTCCTTCATTTAATGACAAAATCAAAATAGCTATCTGGAAAGGGCTCTTTTCTCAGCGTAAAGTGCCACCATTCCTTGTCGTAATTCTTAAAACCATGTTTTTCCATCAAGGTCTTTAGCAATAACCGGTTGGCCCGCCGCTGTGGGCCTATCTGATTGCTGTCGGTCCATGACTGCTCACTAAAGCAGTCAAATCCCGTGCCCATATCAATGCTGTTATCCCGGAATCGTTTTCCTTCGGGTAGATCGCACCCACATAACCGCTGGCCATCAACGTAACGTTCTTGCTCCGGTACAGGGACAGGCACAACTGTCAGGTCAACGGTGCTGCCCCTGCTGTGTCCCGACCTTGAGGCAATAAAGCCGTCTTTAAAAAGGTTCTTCTTGTTGACAAAGGGATAGAACTCCTTTTTCATCTTGGTGTCAGATATGTCCTTTGCCCATTCCACAAAGTCATCCACGGCCCTTTGCGGCCGATAGCAATCGTAGACCTTTAGCGATAGGGAGAAGGCCCTCAGTTCCTCCTGGACCTCCTTGAGCGCGCTGGCAGCCTCTCTTGTGAGGTAGCATTTGGGTGCCAGATACCCCCTTATGGGCCTTCCGATAAAGTTGTGCGGGGTGTCATACCGGATGTCCAAGACGATGGAGGGGATCACTTCCTTCACATCCACAAATCCCTCCTGGATATTTCCGGATGAATGGCCTGGAGACGCAAAATAGGCCTGAATGATCAAACCCAGGCAAATCATAAAGATCAGGGATCTTGTCTTCATGGTACCTCAGCTACTACCAAGTTCACTTCTTGGACATTATTCGCGGTGATTACAACTTCTATAATGTACCAGACTTTGTCAAATAGTAACATCCCAATAATTGGCAGTGAAACCCTTAGATGCCGGCGAAGGCCGGATGCCAGACCTTCTGACAATAAACATGTCTACCGCTAATTATTGAGCACGTACATTCCGGACAATTTGTGGTAGGATATATTCTAAATTGGATTCTATATTACATCTTGGAGGTGAAAACATGGGAAATTTGGGGACTTTAGGTATCTTTTTTGCCGGGTTTTTTGGTGGCTTAGGTATTTTTTTGGCTGCTTGTGGTTTGCTCTGGTGGTGCTCTCTTTATCAAAAGATAAATTTACCAAAACAAAAAAAGAACAGTTAACCGACATGCAGTGGAGCAACAGAAGCACAAAAAGGCGAGTTTTTATCCGATTGAGGAAACGATGAATAGAACCATTTGCTTGATGAGCGGGATATTCAACTCCTGTTTATCTTCACTCTCGGCTGTTCCAGCGGGACAGATTCAAATCAAAAGCCGGTGTCAGAGTTCGAGGGAGGCTTTCTGTGTGTCACCAGCCCCAATTAACGGAACTGCGGCTGACAGCAGATCGGCTTTCTCATATGAGGTCAGCCCCAGCCGATGTGTGGCGCGTCAATCTGATCAGGACGGTCTGACGGCAGAGACAAACCACTATGTGGATTCATCCTGGGACGTTCCGGAAGAATATCTCCAGAGTGAAAGCTGGAAGGATTCCGAGGAAAGACGCGACAACCTGCTCGCTCTTGGTGAATCCTACAAGGGCACCATTGCCGCCAGGGTCATGATGGAGATATTTGATATCCCCAAGAGTCAAGGTGGCGCAACAGTTCATGACACGACATATCAGGTTGTAGCGGTTCCATCGCAACTCAAGATATGGATTAAGATACCCGACTACCAGGATTGGGTCACGGTAGACCTCAACCCCTGTTCAACTAAAGCAAAGGGGTCATCCCGTCCCCTTTCGCCTTCGTAGTGGTGACATCTGGTCAACACCATCATAAGTGCCCACGGATCAAGGTCTTCCCCAAATCAACTCGACTTCATAGGCTTCGAATTGCTTGTCCACGGTCATGATGGTCAATTGTTCCAGTTGTGCCTGGGATATCAGCAGGCGATCAAAAGGGTCTCTGTGATGCAAAGGCAGGGATGCCACGCGAAGAGCGTGGCTGTGGCTAATGGGAAGTGGCGTTATGGCGTCTCGCGTCAATCTTGGAGGAACAAATTTTTCCGGAGCTTCTGGGAGCGGCAACCTGCCGAGCGAATACTTGATAGCGATCTCCCAACTGCTGGCTGCAGACAAAAAGACTTCATTATGACCGTCCATAATGAGCTGTTGCGCCGTGGGCGACAATTTTTCCAGGGTCGTTATCCACCACAGCCAACAATGGGTATCAAGCAGTATTCTCATGCCTCAAAATCATCCAGTACTTCTGCAGGCAACGGTGCATCAAAATCATCCGGAACCACAAATCTGCCCCTGTCCAAACCCGGTCTGCGCTTCAAAACGGGTTCTCTCCACGGGACCAGCCGTGCGACGGGCTTGCCGGCCTTTGATATAATGATCTCTTCTCCGGCTGAAACCCTGGTTAGCAATCTTGAGAGGTGGGTTTTTGCCTCATGAACATTGATCATTTGCATTCGTTGTCTCCATGACAAAATCAATCGGTTCTGGCATATAAAAACAGACTAAGCCATGGACTAAGTCAATGTCAAGGAGAAAGGTACACTTTGCTGGAAACTCAAAAACCTAAGTGCTTCCATACACATGGGTGAAGATACCCGACTACCAGGATTGGGGTAAGGTAGACCTGAAATGGCTGTTCAGCTGAAGCAAAGGGGGAATTTTTGCGCCTATATTACCATTTTTGTGGTCAGAGACGATGAAACTCTATCGTATTGATTTCAACCTCAGGGTAAACACCATCAATCTCTTTTTGAATTTCGATCGTCTTTTGGATGGCTGTTACAATTCTGCAATAATGCTTGATTTCGTCTGTTGATAATGTTCTTCCCTTTCGGTCCTTTAGCCATTTGTGGCAAACCTGGTATCCACCGATTTGATACTCCCATATCTTGTCTGAGATCCCTTCAAAATACTGGCCCTGGTTGAAATAGACCCGTCTCTCGTTTTTATCATACCTCAGCTTTTCAACATTGTTATCGCCTTTTCCCTGGAATTTCGCAATGGGTGGATTGAGGTCTGATGGTCGAAGCAGGTGCAATCGGCTGAGCCTTTTTCCCTGGGTGGCCATAGCCGAAAATAGTTCACTGCTTTTCGTAAACGGGACTCTCGGGAAGTCAGACCTAAGGAACTCGGCATATTTTGTGCGGTAGATTGTAGAATAGAGGACGGCGTAAACATAAGAGAAAATCATCTCAGGAGTTAGTGACTTTCCAAAACTTTCTGTTATATGTTTCACTATCTCAGGAGCCAGGTTCGACGTCTTTGAACTATATTCTGCCTGCGGTTCAAAAAGCATCAGGGTGCCACCAGAAGACCGTTTTTGAGGGTCGTTGTCTCTTTTGACGTAAAGATAGAGCGGGAAGTTGACATTTCCGCCACGATAAAACAAATTAAAATCCTCCACGCAGTTGGAACAAAAGACAACATTCCAAGGTTTCTCTGTCCCAACAACCTGTCCGGCCCTTCCAACACACAATGAAAGATTCTCCTGCAACATATGATGCATAACTTCAGGCCGTGGCATGCAATGAAAGCCTCGGGATTTGCCGGTATAATACGTATATCGTATGTCAAACGGTCTGTATAGAATTGGTACGATTTTGCTTTTGTCCAATCCACTGTCCAGCAAATCGTTCTGTGCCAGTTCCACCTTCCAATCCCTTGCATCTTTTCCAAGTTTGTAAGCTGTCCTGGCCAAATCGTGATCCATTTTTACAAAACTTAGGACTGTGGTCCAAACCTCGTTAGGGCTCCAGTTAATCGTCAGTTTATCCCGGGCGGTAACAATACCGACACTGTTTACCGGGAAGATCTGGGTTATCTTCGGGAACCGTTCATATGCCTCCAGGAGCCCCTCATCCCTCGGGACAAAAAAATAGAATTCGGATTTTGGGGACAATCTCTTCCACTTGGTTTTTTTGATGTCATTTACCCGGAGCCATTCATATTTCTCATCCCTGAACCCCCATCTCTCCGAATGATAGACCTTGCACCCCTTTTCCCTTCGCCTTTTTACAAAAAGCGCAATGGCCACACCCTGGCGGATATCAAAGACATTTTCATCTTTGGAGCCGTCAGGACATTTCTCTTTCTTGAGGCTGTTGCCGTGCAGATCCAGGATATATATCTCGTTGAAGCTTTCCATCAATGAGTGGCGCATACCCCTGAAGGTGGGATTATCCAAATAGCTGTGATTGGTAATGAACCCCAAAATGCCTTCCCCTATCTGATCAATTTTCCACTGGGCAAATCGGATGAATTTGACATAATCATCCTGCAACCATTTGGGATTTTTTTCTTTAAGCCAGCCCCCATCGATGACCTTGTAGGACTCTATGAGTTCTCCAATCCAGGTTTTTTGTTTTTTTGTTATCTTTTGCCTTGCCTTTTTGGTTTGAGCGATCAGCTTATGTGACACCCCGTCCTTTTGAATCTGATAATGGGAGGTGTACCACTCGCCCTTTTTGAATTTCACTTCTTTGTCGCTTCTGTTGGCTGACATCCCGGAATATGGGGGATTCCCCAGTATTACCAGGATAGGCTGTTCCTTCTTCACTTTGCCAGCAAAATAGGATTCTTCCGAAAGTGAGGCCATGCCAGGAAGTTCTGTCTGTTCAAGGTCCTCCATTTCCAGGGTATTTGTGAGATAGAGCTTGAACCGGTCATCCTTTCGCAGTGAATACCCCAGTTCTTCTAAGAGAAAGGACATTTTTAGGTGACCCACCGCATATGGAGACATCATCAATTCAAAGGCATAGAAATTCTTAAGCGTATATTCCTTGATGAAATTCTTTTTTCCACCTTCCCCATAGTTTTCCACGAACTCTTCCACTGCCAGCTTTGTTGCCTCGGCCAAGAAAGTGAGCGTTCCTGCCGCAGGATCGAGGACGGTGACCGATTCGCTGGCAAACCCATCAGAACGATTAAACTGCTCTTTCAGAATATGATGGAGCGAACGTACAATATAGGAGACAACCGGTTCAGGCGTATAATACACACCTCTTTTTTCCCTGGTTTGAGGGTCATATTCAGCCAAGAATGTCTCATAGAAATGGACGATGGGATCTTTGCCCTTGCCTTCGTGGAAATAGGTGTGAAGGATTTTCTTCACATCAGTGACTGCCAGGACTTCGGAAATGTCGTCTACGACCCACTCCATTTGTTGGGGCAGGTCTTCCAGGGAAACGAACCTGAAGACATCTCTCAGGATTCCGATTGTACGTGGGATAAGGTCATAGGCCAATTTCCTGTTGAAACCGTTAGTGGAACGAGTCCGTGCGGCAAAAAGTCCGTATGTGATTGTCTGTGAGTAAAGGTCGGCAAATTCCTGTTTTGTAAGGCCGCTTATGAGATATTTTTTGAACGCCTCGTAGAAACGAAAGACAAATCCTTTCTTGTCTTTCTCTTCATTTTCTAACTCCAGCTCAACGACCTCATCTCTCAAAAACCGGGTTCGCTTGGCAAGTTCAACGGCCAAGGACCTGGCATTGTGAACCTTGGGCAGTGAAAATGAAAAGAATTTATCAAGGAGTTCTAAGCATTCGGATTCTTTTTCAAGAGGCGGGACCGTCCGCAGCTCGTGGGCAATAAAGGGCCTGGCTACAAGGACCCTGTCAACCAAGTTGCCATCTCGGTATAGCCGGAATTCAAAGAAGTTGGTTAGGATCAGGTTTGGGAAGGTATGTCTGTATCGTTTTAGTTGTTCGGAGTGTTCTATGTGGTCCAGGTTTTCGACCGTTGGGGCCTTGGCCTCAATATAACCGACAATATGTTGGCTGCCGTCCCAGACCCGGAAATCAGGGTTTCCGGCCTCTGTCTTTTTGGGTAACGTGGTGATGTGAATCTTCTTCTTGCCAACGGATTCTGCATATTGGTTGAGTAGCCCTTTAAGAACAGAGTAGTAGCTCTCTTCTCTTGCATCTCCCAGGCCGGCGACCTTAGAGATGTTTTTGAGGTATGATCTTAGCACTGTGGCGCTCCGCAAGATCATGTTGCGGTTAGCAAATGGCTCAATTATCCAGACGGGGGTTGCTTGTGTTTCCGGGCTAGGGCAAAAAATGATAAGCCCCCGCTTTTTCTATGCGAGAGTATAAAAAACTTCCCCTTGTGTGTCAATGAGAAGGATGGGGTTCAGAGAATCATTCGGGGTATACCTCTGGCCTCCGGCTCCTAAAGCCTATGCCTCGAAGAGATACTCCGGGTCGACATATAACCGCTTATCGGACCTGCCAAAAGGACGGCGGGCAGGCGCGGGGAGCTGAGAGGCGGCCCCCGGCCATAGGGGCCTACGCCCCGGTGGGAGAAGTCGTTTTTGTATTCTTGGATTTTTGGTGCCAACAAATTTGTTGCCAACAAGTTTGATGCTGTAAAAAAGGACGTCGGTGCAGAAAGTGTTTAGCGGTTAAGGTGGGATATGAGGTTTTGGAAAAATGCGGAGGTTAGCCAGATCAGATGCCCCAGGGGTACTGCATCACATTGTGGGGAGGGGAATAGAGCTGAAAGGGTTTGCAAAAATTACGATATTTCGGATGGCGAACTTCGATCTGGAAGCCGGAGGCATAAGGTTTTTAAGGCCAGGCAGGTCTTATTCTGGTTTGGTGTCAGGGAGTTGAGATATTCGGGTACAGAGGTGACAAGGTATCTTGGTGCGAGTACCTCCTGCGTGAATCGATTTATATCATTAGGGGAAAAAACAGATGGGCATTTCAAAATTCATGCGCAATAAACTCTCTGCACCAATGTCCCCCTTGTGCCCCCCTTCGTGATGTCGCCTAAGGATGAATTAAGCAGGCTCACGCCCTTCGCGCTCCGCTTGAATGACAGGTTGGCCATCCGCTTTGAATCCTTCGTGGAACGTGACGGTGCCCTGCGGAATGTGCTCATCAAAAGACAAAGATAGGAACACCTCCTGTGGCACTCCCTCATGTACAAAACCAGAAATATTCTTGAATCCGAATTTCCTGTAGTAATCCGGATGCCCCACAAGACAGCAGCCCTGAGCATTCATATCTTTTAGCCGTGACAGCCCTTCCCGTATCAGGGCTTTGCCAATGCCCTGCCGTTGGTACTCCGGCAACACCGAAACAGGGCCAAGCCCGTACCAGTTTTGGGTGCCGTCCGAAATGGTTACCGGAGAGAATGCAATATGCCCTATTATACAACCGTCCTCCTCTGCGACCAGTGATACCGTAAGGGCTTTGGCGGCACGTAGTGCCTCGATGATGAACTGCTCCGTGTGGTTGCTGATCTCCAAGGTTTTGAACGCTGCGATAGTCACCTCGGTTATCTTGCCGGCATCGGCACCTGTCTCGTCTCTGATAACAATCTTCTGATTCATATATCTATTATTCCTTCTCCTTGCTGGCAACGATTGAACTAACCCGCTCCGTTATGTCCGCCCGCGGCCATAACGGAGTCCGGTTCAGTGAATTGTTATACCGGGTATGCTTCAAGTCCAGCTTTCATTGCTCCCTCAATAGTCCCGTCCACGAAACCACTACCCGGAAACATCCACTCCTCAGGATCATATGTTTCTGTGCTCCACTTGAATATAGCGAAATCCCAGTCATTAATGTTCCCCGTGTAAGTAAGGCGGCATATGGGACCAACATTGCCATAGTCACACCGGTCAAGATAAAGATATTTTCCTTTGAATCGGGCTTGGTAGTAGCAATCGTCTCTACGAAGCTTCTTTTGATTAAATGCCTCGATAATCTGCTCCACCCTTTCTTTAACGTCCGTGGGAATACCTTTAGACCTCATATCATCTCCGGCTCTTTCTCATTATTCTCGTTGGATAATGCCGAGTTGACCGGCAGGTTCTCCGCGATAGCGGGCGGTTTATGGCTGGGTATCGCGGAGGTTCTGCAGGTCGAACGTTTGGTTCCCGAGGCGCAAAGCGCCGGAGAACCAAACGGGAGACCGGGAACCGGGCAACTCGGCATTCCCGCGGTGCAGAGCGCCGCGGGAACCATTGATTAACTGGGTTATTTGCCCTGATAATTTGACAACAGGTCATTTATCAGGTTAAGATGCCGTGGGTTGTTTTTGAATTTTTAGCTTATTCAAGGAGAAAATGTCAACGCATTTTGACCCTCAGGCTGTAAATGCGAGCGTCTTTCTGGCTACCCAAACTCAGGCGATGAACGCCCTTGTATTTCTATACAGGCGCGTATTAAAGCAATCGTCACAGAGTGAGATCAATGTTGATGGTTCCGTAAATGTGGGGGAGAGGGAATGTAGGTGTAGAAAATTCGCTGTGCTCAGTGCGTTGTTTAGAATAAGCTCATAGTATTTGCGATTATTGTTCTTTCCACCTTTTGCACCTACGCCCCCTCCACTCCAGCTCCACTACAGTCAGGTATGATCCCGATTTCATCGGGACTCAAGGAGCAAGGGTTTCTCTCTGTCAAAGGGCTTTGGGTTCACCCTGTTGAATAGGGCTGCCTCCGGGAAATTCAACAGGGTGAACACTTGTCCGCCATGCTTTGTGGCGGATTCATTACTCCCGCCCGCAGGCGGGATAGACTCTGTGAATCCCGCTGCTCAAAGCGGGAATCCGCACGCGGGTCGAAGATTCCGACTTATCGGAGGTGGTGTGGGGGCTGGGGGGCTAAAACACCCGGCTACCCGATTCGCTGATTTTATGCTACTTCAAGATGGAGTTGTTTGCCTAACGCTTGAGCATAATTCACTAATGTAGAAAGCCGGATGTCTTCTGCGTGATTTTCAATTCGTGAAATTGCGGATTTTTTTGTTCGTAATTTCTTAGCGACTTGTTCCTGTGTAAAGCCAGCTTCAAGTCGTGCCTGTTTCAAAAGGACGCCAATTTTGAATTGTTCATATCCTTTATCAAAGTCGTTCTTAAATTTTGCGCTTTTCTTCTTTCTTTCCTCAATATATTTATCAAGATCGTCCATATATTTACCTCCTGCTCAAAAAATCTTTTTTACGTTTTTCTGCCAACCTGATTTCATTTAATGGCGTTTTTTGACTCTTCTTCTGAAAGGAATTAGTCAGGATGATCAATTCTTTGTCATGAAAAAACCCGAGTAAACGAAATGTGTTTTTTCCGACATCAACTCTGACTTCCCAAATGTCCTCTGTATTTATCAGTTTCTTAAAGTATTTCGATGGGACGTGTTCAAGTTCTCGGATTAATTTCAAAACCCAGGTTATTTTAATCACCTGATTGTCCGGAAGAGTGTCCAGGTATTCCTTGACAGGGCATTTTTCCAGATTTTGTCCTGTAGAATGAAATTGTTTTCATGAGAGTAGAGTAAACATATTTGTTAACATTGTCAAGTAGGAAAAATGAGGTAGGTACACAGCGAACGTCAGTTTCACCGGTTGCCGGAACGCGACAGCGTGTAGGCAATCTGCGTCCAAACTATTGTGGTACGCCCGGCATGTCGAAGATCCCGATGCCGGGGGGCGTGGACTTATGGGGTGCCCCTTCGACCCTGCTCAGGGCAAGGGAAGTCCCCTGTGTGTGAGTCCCTGTCAAGAGCAATTTATATCATATAAGAAGTACCGTATGATCATTGAGGGCATTTAACGGGGCGCGGGCGAGCAGCAGACGATAGCGTGTCTGACTCGAACCGCGTGGATAGGCCGTGCTTCGCTGGCGCCTCGGCTCACGCGCGATCCCCCTGGAATCAAGATTCCTTATGACGCGGCTCTGGTCAAAAAGGGTCCACCCCTGCCCGTTCATTTCCATTACAGAAAATGGCTGAAGGTGCTATCTGGATTTTTGTCTTAGAGATCATCACGGCCTGGCAGATAGGGAGAGTCTTTTGCGCTTTATTGAGAAACTGAAGGATAAGAACCAGACCGAGCAACAACTAAAGAGAACAAAAGCCCGGTCGATTCCTGATTTCAGCTTTCTGGCCGCTGCTAAAAACCATCTGAAGCAAGGGGAGGTCGGGATTGTGTCAGGAGGTGGGTAGGCTCATTCAAGGTGTTGGTCCATGGGAGGTCTCTGGAAAATGGGTGTAGTCCTTCCGGCATTTTTCCGTCATCTGTTTTCCTCTCTTTGTCGAAGTCTGGACAGTCTACTCTCCGTGATCAGGGAACACCGGGTAGAAGTACCTCAAGGACTTCCCTGAGCCATCCATTGGATCAAGTAAGTGATAGAGTCAAATTGGGGTCTGTGACCCAGAGAAGGCGCGGAAAAATAGGTCTGTCATTTTGGGGCCGGTTGGCCATATGGTTGTACTCGATTGTACAATCTTATCGCTGATGACAAGAAAAATGAAAAGGCATTGTATGTATTGATACAATTTTGATGGTCTCGCAAAATGCCTCCAATGCCGTCACTCCGTAAGGGCCTGCCCCCGGTTTGAACAGGTGCGGGAGCCTGGCAGTGGTTAATAGAGGGGGACGCTGTTAGGTTTTAAGGTTGAACACAAAATTCCTCTTGACATCGACGGCAGGAACAGCAGAAATAGCCGCCATTGGCTGTTGGAGACGATGAAGATATCTGTCCCACCTATTTCGCTGCAGAGGAAGTGGCGCGAAGGATTCGAGACATTCGATCAAACTTCTCCAATCAGTTCTCGACGATTTTTAGCTGGGGCCAGTTTGAATACTAATCAAAGCGAACTATATCTAAATATAACTCAAAGAAAGCATGCTACTGATTGACAAATTTTGTCAGAATCGGAATTATGCAAAGGTTTCGGGGCAGTTGTGGGCGTAGCGGATGATTTGTGGATTCTTTGAGGTGACGCACTGCCTTCGGCAGCTAAAGCTTGCTCTTTGAGAAGTGAAGTGGAAACCATTAGGACGCGTGAGGAGGCCGCATGGGGCGTAGGGCCAGTGTTCGTAGCTGGATACGGGCAGATTTGAATCAAAGGGTGTCATGCGATCAAAAGGTGTAACCACCGTCATTCTCACGTGTTGCTGGATATGGGTTTTCGGTGCCCTGGCAGGTGCGGCCAGTTTCCTCAAAGGTCCCTATATGATCACCCGCGGTGTCAATACGGAAATGTCGGTTTTCTGGCAGACAGATGAAACCCCCCTGACCTCGGAGATCGAGTGGGGAGAGACCTTGTCTTACGGATTTAGATCTGGCGCACTAACAGAATCGGGAAGTGGAGACAACCAACACCAGTTCATGTACACCATCCCTGGACTGGCTCCGGGCACACGTTACTACTATCGAGTCAGCATCGATTCAGAAGAAGTAATAGGTTCTTTCTTGACAGGACCGCAGGAATCATCATCTTCGGTGACCCTTTATGGGTATGGCGATACCCGCGGATATCCCACTGAACATGATATGGTGGCTGGTGCGCTGATGGCGGACGTGGAGGCAGACCCAAGGAATCGCCAGACCCTATTACTTCACTCAGGGGATTGGGTATATGATGGCGATTTGGAGTACAATTGGACAGTTGAATATTTCAACAGGTCGCACCTTAATAGCCTCAATTTAATGTCGCATATGGCGATAATGGGCTGCAGGGGAAACCATGAAAATGGCGCAACCCTCTTTCGAAAGTACTGGCTCTACGATCACCAGGATCCTACCGGCTGCTACTATTCCTTTGACTATGGCCCGGTTCACGTCACAGTATTGGACCAATACGTTTCGTTTTTGCCAGGAAGTACACAATATATCTGGCTTGAAAACGACCTGGCAAACGCGAGCAAGCCCTGGAAGTTCGTGGTCCTCCATGAGCCCCTCTGGAGTGCTGGATGCGAGGACACAGGCGCACAGCTATACCTGGGGCCCCTATTCGAACAACATGCTGTGGCGGTAGTCCATGCCGGTCACAATCATTTCTACTCGAGATGCGAAATGAACAATGTCCAGCACATCACCTCAGGGGGCGGGGGAGCACCACTCCATACACCGGATCCTACCAAGCCCTATGTTATCACAGCCGAACAAAGCTACAATTTTATTCGATATACGATATCGGACGAAAAATTGAAAGGAACAGTGATCCGTTGTGACGGGGGCTTGATAGAGAGTTTTGAGATAGACAAACCGGAGTTTGTCTGCCCGGCCGTTTACCCGGCTCAACAAGTCGGCACCCTGCAGAGATCAGATCTTGACGAGGCATCAGGTATCGCCGCAAGCAGAAAAAACCCTGGTATTTTGTGGCTCCACAACGATTACCCCGCTGCTCACCCGGAGGACGCTGCCAAGATCTATGCCATGAATGCCAGCGGGACCATTGTTGGAACATACACCATATCGGTAACCCCTGGTGTACGGGATCCCGAAGACATCGCTGTTGGGCCTGGTCCACTAAACGGGGAGGCAAGTCCGGCAGCAGGGCATTACATCTATTGGGGCGACATTGGCGATAACGGGAACCAATACTCAGAGATCTGGATTAAACGGATTCCTGAACCAGTGGTCGATCCAAGGCAGGAACCGGTAGATATTACGATTGGTACTGAAGACGGACTGGATGTTATCAGATTACGGTACCCATCAGGCGTAAATGCCCCCTCTCACAAAGATTCTGAAACCCTCTTGGTGGACCCCCTTAGCGGGGACATATACATAGTAACAAAAAGAATGTATCCGAACAAAGTCTATAAGGCAGCCTATCCTCAATCTACATCCTCTCTCACAACCATGGAATATGTTGCAACCCTCCCAACTGGGACCGGATTGAATTCCATCACAGGAGGGGATATTTCCTCAGA
>CAZXCQ010000009.1:0-41033 GCA_964639275.1 uncultured Desulfobacteraceae bacterium
CGGGGAAAAGAATGCAACCTTGAACCCCTGAACCTTTGAACCCGTGAACGGTTACGAAAAATCCTTGATATAATGAAAAATCAGAAAACCACCTGCGCCTGTAGCTCAGATGGATAGAGCAGCGGACTTCTAATCCGCAGGCCGCAGGTTCGAATCCTGCCAGGCGCGCCAACCGTGTATTCAAAAGGTCAGCGAGGACCCGATGACTTTTCAAGAACTGATTATGACCCTGGAGAAATTCTGGGCCGATAATGGCTGTCTCATCCAGCAGCCCTATGATTTGGAGGTGGGTGCGGGGACCTTTAACCCGGCAACCCTTTTGAGGGCCCTGGGCCCAGAACCATGGTCTGTGGCATATGTGGAGCCGTCCAGACGCCCAACGGACGGCCGGTATGGGGATAACCCCAACCGGTTGGGGCACTATTATCAATACCAGGTGATAATAAAGCCCTCACCGCTTGACATTCAGGATATCTACCTTAACAGTCTCAAGGCCCTTGGCATTGATCCCCTTGATCACGACATCCGCTTTGTTGAGGATGACTGGGAATCCCCCACCCTGGGTGCCTCCGGACTGGGCTGGGAGGTCTGGCTAGACGGCATGGAGATCACGCAGTTTACCTATTTCCAACTGGCAGGGAGCATCAGGCTGGATCCCATTTCAGTGGAAATAACATATGGGCTTGAAAGGATCGCCATGTATCTGCAAGAGAAGGAGAATGTCTTTGATCTCTTGTGGAATGATCGGGTGACCTATGGGGATGTCCACAAAAAGGGGGAATGGGAGCTTTCGACCTACAATTTTGAGATTGCCGATGTGGAGATGCTCGTTAAGACCTTTGATCTTTATGAACAGGAGGCAAAAAGGGTCAGCGAGAAGGGTTTGGTCCTTCCGGCCTACGATTACTGCCTGAAATGCTCACACATCTTTAATATCATGGATGCCAGGGGGGCGATCAGCGTGAGTGAAAGGACCCACTATATTGACCGTATCAGGAATCTCGCCCGTCTGGCTTCAAAGAACTATCTTGCCCAACGGGAAGAGATGGGTTATCCGCTTATGGGGAAATGGGATAGGGGAAGGCGGCTGCGAATTTGAGGACTCGTAACACCTTAGCTTTTTGAAAACCGGGCAATGGGCATTCCGAACCCCCATTGCCCTGTCCAAGTGTCAATGTTGAAATGGGCTAAATTGATGCGAGAATTCATATCAACCGAGAGGGTTCATAGAGGGATATGGGTGCAGAGTTAGTCTTAGAGATTGGAACGGAGGAGGTCCCTTCGGGGTATCTGGAGAAAGGATTATGGGATCTACGGCTACTTGCAGAGTCCTGTCTGAGGGATAACCGGATTAAAGTGGCTGATGGCCTTTATACCTATGGGACACCCCGGAGGCTGGTCCTGATCGGCAGAGGGATTTCAGAGAGGCAGGAGGATCTCGTCCAGGAGGTTACCGGTCCACCAAAGCGGGTCGCCTACGATCAAGAGGGAACACCTACAAAGGCGGCCCTGGGGTTTGCGGAAAAACAAGGGGTATCGGTCAAGGATCTGGAGCTTATTGAGACCCCAAAAGGGGAATATCTCTATGTCAAGAGCCTGTTACCCGGAAGGCCAACCCGGGATGTCCTGGCAGAGTCATTGCCTCAACTCATCGCCGATATTCCCTGGCCCAAGTCCATGCGCTGGGGGGATATAGGCTTCCCTTTTGTAAGACCCATCCATTGGATACTCTGTCTCCTCAATGGTCAAGTTGTACCCTTTGAGGTGGCCGGGATAAGGAGTGGTAACACCACCCGGGGGCATCGGTTTATGGCACCTGAGACCATGGAGATCTCGGATGTCCAGGACTACTTCCGGAGACTGGCAAAGGCCTTTGTCATAGTCGATCAGCAAGAGAGGGGCAGGGCTGTGGAAAGGGTGGCCGGGGAGGTGGCCGCAACTGTTGAAGGGACCGTTTCACAGGACCCCGAACTGGTATCAACGGTGGCAAATCTGGTTGAATACCCCTCTGCTGTCAGCGGGAGTTTTGATGAGTCGTTCCTGGCGCTCCCTGCGCCGGTCCTGATTACTGCCATGAAAGAACACCAAAAATATTTTGCCATTTATGACGGCAAAGGCCTGTTGATGCCCAGTTTTGTGGCGGTAAACAATACGGTTGCAAGGGACGTGTCAACTGTTCAGAAGGGACATGAACGGGTCTTGCGTGCCAGGCTATCTGATGCGGACTTCTTTTTTAGGGAGGACCGAAAAAGGCCCCTTCTGGATCGGCTCGATGAGCTAAGAAGGGTGATCTATCATGCGAGACTGGGGACCTCCTTTGCCAAGGTCGAACGTTTTACGCAACTCGCCGAATATCTGGCCGAGATGGTCCTCCCGGAAAAGGTCGATCGCGTGCGACTGACGGCGAGGCTCTGCAAATGTGACCTGGTCACCCAGATGGTAACGGAATTCCCCACACTTCAGGGGGTTATGGGGAGAGAGTATGGTCGGATAGAGGGGTACCCTGAAGAGGTCTGCCAGGGGATATATGAGCACTACCTCCCCCTGCGATCGGGTAGCTCCCTCCCCACATCTGCGATCGGAGCCATCGTCGGGCTGGCGGACCGGATGGATACCATTGCCGGGTGTTTTGTGATCGGTCTTGAGCCGACCGGGAGTGCGGATCCCTTTGCCCTCCGCAGACACGCCCTTGCCATTATCAGGATTATTGAAGATAGGAGATGGGACCTGTCTCTGATAGAGTTCGTCCAGAAATCCCTTCTGGTCTTATCCGAGGAGATGGAACTGGATCGTGTCGAAGTGCTTGGCCGGGTGGCCGGGTTTTTCAGGGAGCGTTACAAGAACATGATGCTGGGGGCAGGATATCCATCTGATCTCATCGAGTCAGTGATCTCCCTGGGGCTGGAGAGGATTACAGGGCTGCGGAAGAGAATCGAACAGCTCAATAGATTTGCCTCGGAATCGGATGAATTTCAGGAACTGGCCCTGGCCTTTAAAAGGGTTAGCAATATTCTGAAAAAACAACAGACGGTCTTTGCGGTCGACCCCGGTCTGTTTCAAGAGGCGTGTGAATCCACCCTTTGGGAGGCGTTTCAGTCCCTGAAGGGGGATGTGCATGAGCACCTCGCCAGGGGTGCCTACTATGAGGCCCTGGAGATCATGGTGGGTCTCAGGGAGCCGGTGGATCTATTTTTTGACGGCGTGGAGGTCCTCACCAGGGATGACAGGGCATTGAGAGAAAACCGGGTGGGGATATTGCAGCATGTGGCTGGTCTTTTTATGAGCGTTGCAGACCTCTCAAAATTCTCCCTCTAGGACGAGGCAGGGGTTCGCAGGTTACACGATGAGCTAGATCAATGGTTTCAGACATTCCATCTTCTCCTTTGGCTCCATTCTGATTCAGGCTACTTTGCCTAGGGCTTTTTGATCAATATATACAATTCCCCTTCATGTCTCAGGTGCCCGGCGGCCACTTCGGCATATGGGCCGCTTCCCAAAAAGAGATCAGCCCGGCCGGCCCCTTTGATTGCCCCGCCCGTGTCCTGATTTAAGACAAAACGGGAGAATTTTGTCCAACCGGTGATATGGCCGGAGGCATCGACTACGGGCTTTTGAGAGGATATGAAGGCCAGGGCCCCCTTGGGAAAAAGCCTTGAGTCCAGGGCCAGGGATCTCCCGGGGGTTACCGGAGTATTGAGGTTACCCAAGGGGCCATTTTTGAGGACCCGGAAAAAGACGTATGAGGGATTGTGATTGAGGATCTCTCTGACAAGCTCGGGATGTGAGGCGATGTATCCGCGAATCGCCTGCATCGAGAGCTCCTCCTTTGACAGGTAGCCCTTATCCAGCATATAGCGGCCAATACTCTGATACGGTCGACCGTTTGAGGCCATATAGCCAACAGACAAGGTGTCTCCGTTGGGCAATCTCAACCGACCCGAACCCTGTATCTGGAGAAAGCTAACGTCAAGCGGGTCCTTTAGCCACGCGATTTCCAGACCGCGTCCCTCTAACACGTTTTCGACATCGATCTGGTATCTGGAATAGTAGGGCAAGACCTTATCGCCATCAATCCTGGCAACGATCTTCTGACCCTCATACTCCTTTTTGAAAAGGGACAGATCGATTTTTACCAGATCATCGGGTTTTCGGTATATGGGATATTTGAAGGAATCATCGGGTCTTAGCCTGGCATCGAAGACTGGCTCAAAGTAAGCCGTGAAGAGGACACTGGGATTCCCCACACGTCCAGCAGCCCGGTAGACCTTGAAATGCGCCTCAATCTCTTTGTTCAACCGATCAAGGTCAGGGCCTTCGGTGATGAGCTTCAAAAAGGCTTGCTGAGTTTGTTTCACCTGCAGACAGCTAAATCGATCAGGCCCGTAAATGAATATCTTCTTGGGATCGAGACGATTTAGATACGCGATGTTTCTTTTTAAGGCCAGGGTGAGCGAATCCAATGGCGCGTCGTCACGAAAGGTGGGGTAGAAAAACGTGAGCGGCACCAGGGCCTCCTCCGGATCTTTGACCTCTCTTTTTAGGGCCGGGTAGCAGCCCAAGAGGCAGAAGAGACCCAAAAAAAGGAGCGATCTGGAAAAAGGCCCTTTATTGCCCAGCATGGATACCCTTAGACAAATACCATGAAACCCTTTTCTCAAACAACCGGGAGGTTGGGCAGAACACCACTTGTCTCCCCTGATGTTGATTTTGTAAAGAAGAGAATGTGTTTTTTTTTACACACCCCGGAGATCGCCGGGATATCTTGAGATCCATTGTAGAGGCGCCAGAAAGATTTTGAGCCAACCAAATCAATAGGATAGGGCGATCCTGTTTACGCCCCACTCCTTTCCCCGTTTGTTGGCATGTTACTTGCTTGCCTTAAATCGGGAGAAAAAATACCTATTCAATCAGAGCCAGGAGCAGATAGTGGATTTCAAACAGCGGACGTTAAAGGATGAGGTTAGCTGCACAGGTATAGGACTTCATACAGGTGAAAAGGTCAAGATAAATCTGAGACCGGCTCCGGTTAATACAGGCGTAAGATTTGTAAGGACTGATTTGGATGGTCACCCGGTGGTTGAGGCGCGCTTTGATAATGTCTATGACACGACTCTGGCGACCACCATCGGGTCGGACGGCTGCAGGGTGGCAACGATTGAACACCTGATGGCCGCTTTTTTTGGTGTGGGTATCGACAATGCCGTGGTGGAGCTTGATGGCCCGGAAGTACCCATTATGGATGGGAGTGCAGCCCCTTTTGTCTTTCTCATAAAGAGCGTGGGGATCAAGGAGCAAAAGGCGCCAAAACGATTTATCGTCATCAAAAAGCCCTTTAAGGTGGACGACGGCAACCGCTCGGTCGCCATATATCCATCCAAAGAACTGAAGATAACCTACACGATCGATTTTCAGCACCCCCTTCTGAGAA
This sequence comes from uncultured Desulfobacteraceae bacterium, assembly GCA_964639275.1. Taxonomy (GTDB): domain Bacteria; phylum Desulfobacterota; class DSM-4660; order Desulfatiglandales; family Desulfatiglandaceae; genus CAZXCQ01. The sequence continues at coordinate 5,429 of CAZXCQ010000009.1, forward strand.
ACCAGGAGTATGAATTGACCTTTTCCGGAGGGGATTTTTCAAGAGAGATAAGCAGGGCCAGGACCTTTGGGTTTCTCAGAGATGTCCAGACCCTGAAGGAAAACGGCCTGGCCAAGGGCGGTTCACTCGACAATGCGGTCGTGATAGATGACTTTAGGATAATTAACGAGGATGGGCTCAGATTTAGTGATGAGTTTGTAAGGCACAAGATCCTGGATTTTATCGGAGATCTATCGATCATCGGGGCCCCGGTGATCGGTCATTTTGTAGCCAAAAAATCCGGGCATTATCTTAACCAATATATGTTGAGGGGATTAATGGAGTCGAAAAGGCATTGGAAGGAGTTGACCTTTGAGACCCCTCAAGAATGTACTGAAAAGATGATAAAGATACCGGTCTTTGGTGCACCGGACCCTTTGCCTGCCTAAGCTAACCAGAAATATCCAAAAATACATAAGGGCATCGCCTGGAGTGATCCGTGGAGATGCCCTTTTTGTCTCTTGGAGGTCCTTGTGGCGAAAGGATAGTCAGGTCTGAGCAGACGATGAATTGGCCCACAAGTGGCGATCCGACCTTGCATTTTGACGGGCTCTCACCTATTATACCCCATCAGGCTTTCTGACTTTGTACTTCCATGGACCATACCGCCTACCCCTTTGTGAGGAAGAGCATATGAGGACTCTCGCCTCCAGAGACAAAACACTGAGATCAATCGTCGCGCTGATCCTCTCGATCAATTTGTTCTTGGTAATGCCAGCAGGCGCCGAAGAGGCGCGTTTGACAGACATCGTGATTACCAACACACGTGACCATCTCCTTTTGTATTTCACCGTGACCGACTGCTTTACCGTGGATATGGAAAAGGCCATTGAAAATGGGATCGTTACGACCTTTACATTCTTTGTAAGACTCTATGAATCAAGGACCTTCTGGTGGGACAGAAAAATAGCAGACCTAAAGGTAAACCACGAAATTCAATACGATAATCTAAAAAAGATCTATGTGATAAAATTATCAGAAAAAGAAAAATCGGTCTCGGTCAACGATTTTGACGAGGCCAAAAAGTTGATGTCCGAAATCGTGGGCCTCAAGGTCACTGAACTGCGTAACCTTCACAGAAATAGTCGCTACCAAATCCGCATGATGGCCAAACTTGACGAGATAAAGCTCCCCTTCTATTTGCATTATGTCTTGTTCTTTCTCTCACTGTGGGATTTTGAGACCGACTGGTATACCGTTGATTTTAGATACTGACAAAAAGATGTGTTCCCCGAGATGATTGAGTGTGGGCCGGAGCGTACGACCCGGAGGTGCGGCCCTCTTTTTGCGGATGAGAAATAATCATTAATCACCCTGAGCGCCATGCAGGAATACCTGGAAGCAAAAAGACAAGATCTGAGGAGACGACGCAGGGAAAGGTATCTGATTATCCTCCTGATCGTCGTGATTTCGGTCTTGATCTATATGGGGATAGGCGTCTTTAATTTGGGACGAGGCCTTCCGTTCTCAAGCAGTATACTTGTTTTCGCCCTTATTAATATCAATGTCATCCTGCTCCTCCTTCTCCTCTTTCTCACGGTCCGGAATCTGGTCAAGCTCCTCTTTGAAAGAAGAAAGGGTATCATGGGGGCGAAGCTAAGGACCAGGCTGGTCTTGGCCTTTATGACCCTGTCACTCCTGCCCACCACCATCCTGTTTTTTGTGTCCGTGCAATTCATATCGACCTCCATCGAATACTGGTTCAACCTCCAGATCGAACGGTCTTTGAAGAATTCCCTGGAAGTCGGCCAGGACTACTACAAGGGCATTGGCGATGAGATCATTTCTTTTGGCAATCACTTGAGCAGGATCATCACCTATGAAGGTTATATGTTGCTTTCACGCAAAGAAAAGCTTGAAAAATTTGTTCCGGAAAAACAAAAGGAATTTGGTCTGGCCTCTCTGGGGGTCGTCTCCGATAAGCTGGACCCCAGGGCCGTCTCTAAGGATCACCGGATCGATTTGAGCACATTCAAGGGTCCGGGAGCAGATATCTTGAGAAAATGCTTTGAGAGTGGTGCTGATAGCCAGTATATCCAGTCTTCTCCACACGGTGATCTTGTGACCGGCATCGTGCCTATCTTTTCGAGGACGAAGTCGAAGGCGGTGGTGGGCCTTATCGTCCTTTCCAAGTTTGTACCAGGTAGTTTTGTCAACCGACTAAAGGCCATCTCCAGGGGACTGCAGGAGTATCAGCAACTTAAGATGCTCAAAAAACCCATAAAAATAAGCCATATGGTGACCCTTTCGATTGTTACCCTCTTGATTATCTTTTCATCGGTATGGTTCGGGTTCTATCTGTCGAGGCAAATAACCGTCCCCATTAAGGAACTTGCCGAAGGAACAAACCGGATCGCCTCCGGGGACTATGATTTTTCCATTGACCTGGGGGGGAGGGATGAGATCGGGGCCCTGGTGAACTCTTTTAACAAAATGACGATGGACCTCAAGACAGGGAAGGAGAAGCTTGAGGAGGCCAACAGGGAACTTGTCCAGAGCAACCTGGAGCTGGAACAAAGACGCCTTTATATGGAGATTGTCCTGGCCAATGTGGCTGCTGGCGTGGTGTCGGCCGATGCCCACGGCAATATCCTCACGATCAACAAATCGGCCGAGAGGATGCTGGATATCGACGCGAAAAGGACCACAGGAAAGAATTACCGGGATCTCCTTTCCGATGAGTATATCAAGATAATCGATGACTTCCTGGGTGATGAAGGCCTTTTCCAGAAGGGTTTCCTCAATAAACAGATCAGGTTGTCTGCCAGAAACAAAAGACTCACTTTGCTCGTATCCCTCAATGTCCTCCGGGATGATAGAAAAAACTATCTGGGTCTCGTTGCGGTCTTTGAGGACTTGAGCGAGATCGAAAAGGCCCAGAGGATGGCGGCCTGGCGAGAGGTGGCCAGACGGATTGCCCACGAGGTCAAAAATCCCCTGACACCCATACAGCTCTCAGCCCAGCGGCTCAAAAAGAGATATGGAAAAAGGCTCGCGGGTGGGGATGAAGGGGTCTTCAAGGAATGTACCGAGATGATCATTAGGCAGGTGGAGGAACTAAAACGGCTTGTGAATGAATTTTCCAACTTTGCCCGTATGCCAGCAGTCAATCCTTCTCCAGAAGTTATCGGCAAGATCATTGATGAGGCCATGACCCTTTACAGGGAGGCCCACAAGGGGGTAAAGATCACCTTTAACGATTCAAGGGAGGTCCCTGTCCTGGATCTGGACAGGGAGCAGATAAAGCGAGTAATGATCAACCTTCTGGAGAATGCCATTGAGGCCATGAACGGTCAGGGAGAGATTGTGGTTGACCTCAACTACGACGAGGTCCTTCAAATGGTGAGGGTTGTGGTGGCGGATACCGGTAAGGGTGTAAGACCCGAAGATAAGACAAGGATATTTGAGCCATATTTTTCTACAAAGACACAGGGGACCGGTTTGGGCCTTGCCATAGTAAGTACCATAATCACCGACCATAATGGATTTATCAGGGTCAGGGATAATTACCCCACCGGGACCAAGATCATCATTGAGCTTCCTGTAAAGACCTAACCCGGATAAACGTGAAATGGTAACATCTTAGGTAACCGTTCACGGGTTCAAAGGTTCAGGGGTTCAAGGTTGATTTTTGTCCACGAATTCCATTCAAAAGGCATATTCATGTGAGACGCATATGGATTCGTTATTCGCAACCTTGAAATTGGCGGCGCATTGGCAAGCATATGGCAAGGGCAGCATGTTTTGTGAGGATTTGGGGCCTTTAGTTTTGTCCCCCGTCCCTAACCCTGAACGTTGAACCCAGAACCTGTGAACGCTCACCATCTTAGCGAGGCCCAATGAAATGGCCATGTTTTTTTATGATTTCCTCTGGACGCTTATCCTTATTCTGGCGGTCCCCTTTGTGTCCCTGCTGGGAAAGGAACGGGTCTCGGAGAGATTGGCACTGAGGCTTCCGGAGTGCCCGGTGGGGGAGGGCAATTTGTGGATTCATGCGCTCTCAGTGGGGGAGGTGGTCTCGGCGATCCCCCTGGTAAAGGCCGTGCGGAAGAAATTCCCTGACACGGATGTTGTCTTCTCGGTTACCACCTCTAGGGGCATGGCCATCGCAAGAGACGGGGTGGGCTCAGACGTGAAGGCCCTGGTGACCATGCCACTGGATACATGGTGGTCTGTTCGACGAATGGTGAACTGCCTGAAGCCATCCATATTTATCCTGGTCGAAACAGACATATGGCCCGGCTTGATCCATCATCTACGGAAAAAAGGAATAAGGACAGTTTTGGTCAACGGTCGGATTTCTCCAAGGACCTTTGCTTCCTATCGAAGGCTGCCCACCCTTATCCGATGGATGTTTGAGCCGTTGGAATTGTGCCTCATGCAGTCGGACCTGGACAGAGAGAGACTATTGGAGATCGGGGTCGGACCCGGGAAGGTGAAGAACGTGGGAAACATCAAGTTTGACAGAAACTGGGAATTGATGGGTCAACCCGAACGTAAAGACTGGCTGCGCCTGCTTGGCGTCAGGCCAGGGATCCCCCTATGGGTCGCCGGTAGCCTCCATCGGGGTGAAGAGCGGTCGATCCTGGAGATCTTTCGGAGGCTTCTCACCCCTTTTCCCGGGCTGCGCCTTATCCTTGTCCCCAGGGATATTGAGCGGTCGAGTGAGATCCGGAGCATTTCCCAGGGGATGGGATTTAAGACCGTGCTAAGGACCGCTCTATCGATGAACAGGGCACCCTATGAGGTCCTGATTCTTGACACGGTGGGTGAGCTCGGGCGAGTCTACGGACTCAGTACCATTAGTTTTGTTGGGGGGAGCCTGGTGCCGGTGGTGGGACATAACCTGCTCGAACCTGCCAGCTTTGGTTGTCCGGTGCTCTTTGGGCCGTATACACACAATTTTGTATCCATGTCCGAGTCGTTGACAGAGGCAGGGGGGGGCTTACGGGTGGCCGATGGTGAGGAACTCTTTGATAAGATGGAGATGCTCCTGTCAAACTCCGAGAAGAGGGATGAGATGGGGAGACTTGCAAGAGAATTTGTAGAGCAAAACCGAGGGGCCCTGGACCGGGTCCTGTCCTATATCGCAGACAGCTCCTGGCCGTTGGCCGATGATTCAAGATGACCTTCCCCTTACTCAGACCCGACTGGTCAGAGCTCCACCGACAGGAATCCTTTGGGCCATGGACCTTGCCAATGGCCTTTTTTTCTTTGTTGTACGGGACAGGGGTGAGACTCCGGTTGTGGAGCTACGACCAGCGGCTGTTCCGACGGAGATCCCTCCCTGGTTTTGTGGTGAGTGTTGGAAACATAACGACCGGTGGTACCGGCAAGACCCCTGCGGTCGCAATGCTGGCAAACTGGGCCAGGGCCGAAGGACACAGGGTGGCCGTCCTCTCCAGGGGATATGGCGGAAGATACCGGGGTCAGGTAATGGCGGTATCCGATGGTCATCACATCAAGGCTAATCCAAAGGTTGCGGGGGATGAGGCATACCTACTGGCAAAAAGGCTTTTGGGGATTCCGGTGGTGGTATCAAAAAGACGATACCTGGCCGCCCTCTTTGCCCACGAGGAGTTTGGTGCCAACTTCTTTGTCCTGGATGACGGTTTTCAACACTTAGAGATTCGGCCAGACGTGAATCTTGCCCTTATTGATGCAACCAATCCCTTTGGAAATGGCAGGCTCCTTCCCTGGGGGCCACTGAGAGAACCGGTGCATCAGCTGGCGAGGGCAGACGCCTTTATCCTTACAAGGGTAAGCGGGCATGGTGCCGGCGAAAAAGCCCTGAGGCTTTTGCAGGATGCGTTTCCTTTGGTACCAGTCTTCTTTGCTGATCATGAGCCCGATAAGATCGTTTTGCCCCATTCAAAGGAGACCCATATGCCCGGGTCTTTAAGGGGGAAGAGGGTCTCGGCCTTTGCCGGTATTGCCCGGCCGGAGGTATTCAAATTGGCCTTATTGAGATTGGGTGCGGAAGTGGTCTATTTCAAAGGGTTCAGGGATCACCATCAGTTTGAGAGCGATGAAATCATGTCGATCATCCAGAGCGGCGAGGATCTCAAGAGCGACTATATCCTTACAACCGAAAAAGACTGGGTCCGGCTCGCCGGCATGGCCCTGGTATGCAGAAAGATGGGGTATCTGGGTGTTGAATTCAGGCTGGTCTCGCGGCAGGTTGACTTTTTTGGGATGATCAGAGATGGGATCGAGAGAAAATAGACATCTTTATCCAATCACCTATGGGCTCCTTTATGTCCTGGTGTGGCTTGTCTCTTTAATCCCGTTTCATATAGGACAGCGGTTGGGCAGGATATTTGGGAGGTGTCTAGCCGGGGTCATGGGTGGCCGTATCAAGGTGTCGTTGCAGAACCTTCGCCATGTGTACGGAGATCGGATGAGCGGACCGGAACTGAGGCAACTCAACACCAGGGTGGTGATGCATTTTGCCCAGATGATATTTGAGACCCCCCATATCCTGAGATTGAGGCCTGAAAACCTTGATAGATACGTGGTCTTTGAAAACGGGAAGAGTTTTCATAGGGCCATGAAAGCGGGTAAGGGGGTCTTTATCCTGACCGGTCACTTCGGAAACTGGGAACTGATGTCTGCTGCGGTATCCCTCCGGTTTGCCCCCAAGGGTGCCGTGATTGCAAGGCCCATTGACTTTTTGCCGGCCGAGCGGCTGATGTACAAACTCCGTTCGCGGTTTGGCAATCAGATCATCCCCAAGCAACGGGCCATGCGGCGGGTGATAAAGGCCGTAAAAGACAATAGGGCCATCGGTTTCTTGATGGATCAAAATGTGGACTGGTACGAAGGGGTGTTTGTTCGATTCCTGGGGAGACCTGCCTGTACAAACAAGGGTCTGGCCCTAGTGGCCTTGAGGACGGGGACGCCTGTTATCCCGGTGTTTTCAGTGAGGCAGAAGGACGGGAGATATCGCATCATTTTTGAAAGCGAGGTGGAACTGGTAAGGACGGGTAACAAGACCACGGACCTGGAGGAAAACACACAACGTTTTTCTGAGATTATCGAAAGATATGTCAGCCAGTATCCCGATCAGTGGTTCTGGTTTCACAGACGCTGGAAGACAAAACCCTATTGTCCGCTGCCAGATGGCTACTGATCAAAAGGCCTGCAACAGGCAGCCAGGGGATCGCTCCGGTTGTAAACTGAACTCCGGGGACCAATGATCCGGGTCCCACAGGGCTCAAAGACATGCAAAGGGTGAGGGGTAAGAGACATATTGACAAATCCATGATCAAGCGCATCCTTGTCCGCGCCACCAACTGGGTGGGAGATGCGGTGATGAGCCTTCCGGCACTGGAGGCCGTCAGGGCGAATTTCCCTTCGAGTTCCCTGACAGTGCTGGCAAAGCCATGGGTCCTGCCCCTTTTTGAGGGCCATCCCATGGTGGACCAGGTTGTCCCCTTTGACAAAGGGGAGGGGGGTTTTACCGGTCTTGGGGAGATGGCCCGGGTGATCAGATTGATCCGGAAAAAAAGATTTGACCTGGCCATCCTTTTCCAGAACGCATTTGAGGCCGCCCTTCTGGCCTACCTGGGCGGGATCCGGTTTAGAGTCGGTTATCGAACAGATGGCCGGGGACCCCTGTTGACCCATGGCGTAATCAGGGACAATAAAGTCCTGAAGGTTCATCAGGTAGAATACTACCTCTCCATCTTGAGGGGGATGGGCTGGCCGGCAACAGGACGCAATCCAACTGTCCATGTGGGGGAAAAGGACTTAGAAAGGGCGGTCAATCTCCTTGCCTCCAGCGGTATCGGGGAGACGGAATCCCTGATCGGTCTGGGTCCTGGTGCCATGTTCGGGGGGAGCAAGCGATGGCCCCCTGACCGATTCGCCCGGATCGGGGACCGGGCCGCCGAGCAGTGGGGTGCAAGGGTCCTGTTGTTTGGGAGTGCCAGGGAAAGGGATATCTGTGAGGCGGTGTGTCAGGGCATGGGACGTGCCCCGCTAAATCTCTGTGGCCGGACTTCACTTGGGCAGGCAATGGGTCTGATTCGCCTTTGTCACCTTTTTGTGACGAATGACTCAGGCCTTATGCACATCAGCGCTGCCCTGGGAGTGCCAACGGTAGCGATATTCGGGTCAACCGACCCCCATGCCACCGGTCCGAGGGGGTCAAGGGTGACGACTGTGAGGCACGAAGTTGAGTGTGCCCCCTGCCTGAGATCGGAGTGCCCCACCGATCACCGGTGTATGCTATCTATCAAGACCGACGAGGTCTGGGAGGCAATGGAGAAGTCAAAGGAGGAGATCGGGTGAGCAGGCCGGCGGTCTTTATCGACAGGGACGGCACCATAAACGAGCAGAGGGGGTATATTAACCACATCACGCGATTTGTCATCCTGCCGGGTGTGGCCAAGGCCATTCGGCTCTTGAATAGCCATGGCTTCTTGGCAATTGTGGTGTCTAACCAGTCCGGCGTTGCCCGGGGCTATTTCCCGATGGAGCTGGTTTATGAAGTACACGACCTCCTGAGGGGCCTGCTCGAAAAAGAACTCGCCTTTATCGATGGGATCTTTTTCTGTCCACATTACCCGAGGGGGGAACGGCAAGAATATAGTATTGACTGCAACTGCAGAAAGCCGCGGCCAGGGTTGATCCACAAGGCCCTCGAGAATTTCAATATTGACATGTCACGCTCCTATGTCATCGGAGACCGATATACCGACATAGAACTGGCCGACCGATGTGGGCTCGCAGGAATTCTGGTCAAGACCGGCTATGGTCTGGGGGACCTGAAATATGTGTTCCCACAAGGCCCTCTCAAACCCCTTTATGTGGCCGATGATCTACTGGATGCCGTTCAATGGATCGTTGAGAATACCAGGGCAGGGGGCAGCGGAGAGGCCTAACCCGGAGGGGCTCTTATCGATGCCGCATCAGCGACCCAAAAGCCTTTTGATCATCAAATTGAGTGCCATTGGAGACGTGGTGCACGCGCTTCCTTTTCTGGAGGTGCTGAGAAAAAACCTCCCAGATACCCGGATAGACTGGCTGGTGGAAGAGGAGGCCTTTGGGATCATCGAGGGACATCCGGCTATTGATCGGATTGTGGTCTCCCGGAGGAAGTCATGGCAAAAGGGCCTGATGAAAGGGACGAAAGGGGCCTTTGCGGTCTTTAGGGAGGTGAGCGGCCTTTTAACGGAGTTGCGGGCACAGGACTATGACCTGGTCATTGACCTCCAGGGTCTGCTCAAGAGCGGTGTCCTGACCGGGCTTTCAAGGGGCAGCAGGAAGATTGGCATGACCGGCTCCAGGGAGGGGGGACGGATCTTTCTCAATGAGCGCCCTGTGCCGGTGGACTATGACCAGCACGCAATTGACCGGTATCTGCGGGTGGCGCAATATCTGGGATGCGCCCCCGTCCCCTGGAAAGGGATAATACCGATCCACGGTACTCAAAAGGAGCGGATGGATGAGATACTGAATGCCGACGGCCTCAGGGAAGCCCCCCTGGTGGCCATAAACCCCCTTGCCAGATGGCCGACAAAACTCTGGGAACCGCAGCGATTTGCATCGCTCGCAGACCGAGTTCAGGATGACCTGGGCTGTAAGATCATCTTTACCGGGAGTGTGCCAGACAGACCGGTCATCAAAGCCATTTCAGATCGGATGAGAACACGTTCTATGAATCTGGCCGGTGATACCGATCTAAAAGAGCTGGCATATCTCTATAGCCGGTGTAGGGCTCTCATTACAACGGATACCGGGCCGATGCATATGGCGGTTGCCATGGGATGCCCTGTGGTGGCACTATTTGGGCCGACTGCACCGTGGCGGACCGGTCCCTACGGGCCCGGCGGCCACACAGTCATCCGGGCAGGTCTTGAATGCAGCCCGTGTTTTAGGAAGAGATGCACAGACTGGGTCTGCATGAAGGAGATCAGGGTGGCAGCGGTATTTGAGGCCGTTAACGAGACAATAAAGAGATCGACAACCAACACTTAGACAAGAGGAGAGAAAAATGGCCATAAGCAAGGAACTACTGGACATCCTGGCGTGCCCCAAGTGCAAGGGCGATATCTATCTTACAGAGGCCGGCGACGGCCTTATCTGCGATAACTGCAAACTCTTATACGAGATCAAGGATGATATCCCCATCATGCTGATTGATGAGGCGAGGCCCTTGGAAGGTGGGGACTGAAAAAAAGGTGTTCAAGAGAGGGCATCCTCCCGGCTGGAACTGCTTTTTCTTGGCCTTGTAAATATGATTCTGTACTGGTCTTCAAACCCGTTATAGCACCGCTGGCAGCTGGGTCCCGGTGGGGTTTCCGGGGCATCAGGTGTCTCTCCGGCCTTGGGAAACGGTTCAAGATGGACCTCAAACCCGGCCTCTCTGTATGTCTCCACTGCCTCTGAAAGGCGGGGTTCGTTTGCCACGAACCGTCTGGTCCAGCCCTCACGGCTCAGGAATTGGTCTCTTGACTCTTTCACGTCAACCGGTTTCTTGGTGGCCCAGCAGGAGGAGGGTCTTTTTTGAAAGATGCGAGAGGACCCATCTCTTGGGGTCATTTCTATTTTCTGACACTGGAGGCAGATCGGTCGAGGTGACCCTGGCTCGAACGGGATCCGATCCCTCGGACGTCAATCCCTTGGAATCCCTTGATATTATCAGCCCCCTGTCTTCAAATATCTCCAGGACATACTGCATCACATATTTATTGAGGGTGAGGAGGGTAACCTGATCGGTCAAATACCCCCCAAAGAGACCAAACCAGGCCTCCAGTACCTGCCCGATATGGTGTTCCTCCACCAGGGAGGTGGTCTCCGTGCCGGGGAGGTCCTGGAACAGGGACCCGGGAGATGCCCCTTCTTCAATTGCCCCGGCAAGTGGCGAGCCTTGCCGTCTCAATCGCTTTAGGCCCTCCTCCACCGCGGTTCGATCTTCTTCCAACTGGCGGGCCAAATGGAGCGTGAGATGCCACTTCAGGGTATTTTTCTGAGAGAATTCATCGGGGCCCTCCCCCATCTGTCGGAGCATCTGTCTGATCTCCCACGGGGTATCCTCCGAGGGCGCCTTTTTTAGGGTTACACTCAGGAAGGTGGCGTAACCCTTGTCCGGGTTTTGACGCATCCAGAGCTGGTATTCGGAAAGGAGCCTGATAAAACCCCTGTCAGGCCTCAGGCCCTCAGGGGGGCGCTGGACTCGAACAAGTGATGCATCAGCCGATTCTGTCCCTGAGACGGGCCCCTCCATAAACCAGGGCCGATAGATGGTCAGCGGAGCAAAATGGGCGAGAACCCTCTCCAGATCACTTTTGCCCAGATCGGTGTGAGGGAAAAGGGTCGCAGGCCTTTTGGTCAAAGCGATTACTTGTCCTCCCGGAGTTCTTTGATGTTTTTGAAGTAGTCAAGTGATTCAGGGTTACTCAGGGCATCCCTGTTTAGGACAGGTTGCCCCTCTATGACCTTTTTGACGGCCAGTTCCACCTTCTTCATGTTTAGTGTGTAGGGCACAGCCGGCACCGAAATGATTTTTGCCGGGACGTGCCGTGGTGAGGCGTTGGTACGGAGGGTCTGTTTGATCTTGTTTTTGAGCTCATCGGTCAACTCGTGGCCTTCGGCGAGCTTGACAAAGAGAATAACCCGCAAGTCACCCCGCCAGTCCTGCCCGACAACCAGGCTGTCATCGATCTCTTCCATCTGTTCCACCTGACGGTAGATCTCGGCGGTACCGATCCTGACACCACCGGGATTAAGGGTGGCGTCGGAGCGTCCGTAGATAATGACGCCACCAGTGTCTTCTCTTATCTCAATAAAGTCCCCGTGTCGCCAGACGTTGGGATATACATCGAAATAGGCGACATGGTACCTCTCCCTGTCCGGGTCATCCCAGAAATAGATGGGCATCGATGGAAAAGGCGCGGTACATACAAGCTCTCCCTTCTGGTTGTATACCGGTTTCCCATCCTCATCATAAGACTCGACCTTCATGGCCAGGCCTCTGCACTGCAGTTCGCCGCTGTAGACAGGGCCCATCGGGTTTCCCAGCGCAAAACATCCATTGAGGTCGGAGCCGCCCGAGATCGAGGCCAACTGGATATCCTCTTTGACCTCCTTGTATATAAACTCAAATCCTTCAGAAGAGAGGGGGGAGCCGGTAGAGGTAAGGGCCTTTAGGGAACTCAAATCATAGTTCCTTCCCGGTTTGAGGCCTGCCCCCATAATGGCCGAGATATAACCCGCGCTGGTGCCAAATATGGTCATCTTCTCATCCTGGGCCAGCTTCCACAGGGCCCCCGGATCAGGGTAGAAAGGATTGCCATCAAAGAGGATCAGGGTCGCCCCAAGCCCCAGAGAACTGACCAGCCAGTTCCACATCATCCACCCGCAGGTGGTGAAATAGAAGATCTTATCCTGGCGTTTTACATCGGTATGGAGCATCAGCTCCTTTAGGTGATGCACCAGTATGCCGCCGGTGCTCTGCACCATGCACTTGGGGAGGCCTGTCGTGCCGGAGGTGAACATGATATAGAGGGGGTGGTCAGCGGGGAGTTGTTCAAATTCGATTTCAAGACCCGCCTCGGGCGATTTGAAATCGTGATACCCGATGGCATTGGGTATGCCTCCGATATCGGGTGCGGATTCCGTATAGGGGATCACAACCACCTTTTCAATAGAAGGGAGCTCTTTTATGATATTGGAGACACGCTCGATCGAATCCAGGTTTTTTCCCTTGAATGAATACCCGTTGGCCGTAAAGAGGACCTTCGGCCTGATCTGCCCAAAACGGTCCAGCACCCCCTTGATGCCAAAATCAGGAGAACAGGACGACCAGATAGCCCCCATGCTCGTGGCAGCCAGCATGGCGATGACGGCCTCCGGCATGTTGGGCACAAAACCGACCACACGGTCTCCCGCATGTACCCCTATCTCCTTCAGAGATCTGGCAACACGGGCCACCTCGTCATAAAGCCCTGCATAGGTCAATCTGGTTGAATCCCGAGATTCTCCCTTAAAGATGAGGGCAACATGATCATCTCTGTAACGCAAAAGGTTTTCTGCGAAATTGAGCCTGGCACCCGAGAACCATTTTGCCCCCGGCATTTTGGTAAGATCATCCACCACCTGGGTGTAAGGTTGAGACGCCCTTACTTCTACAAACTCCCACAGCGCCGCCCAGAAGTCGGGAATGTTTTGAATAGACCACTGATAAAGCGGGGCATATTCAGTAAAATCCTTGCCGTGTCTTTTATTGATAAAGTTCATGAATCGATACATATTGGTGTTTCTTATTCGCTCTTCTGAAGGCTTCCACAAAAGCTTGGCCATGATTCCCCCCCTGGATTCGTGCAATTTGTTTGGTTTTCCGGACAAACCGGAGCAAAAACCCGCTTGATTTCTTTACCACCAATGACCCCTTTTTTCAAAAAAATAATGCCACCATTGAGAGAAAAGGCAACATAAAGGGTCTGCATCTCCCTTGAACCCCTGACTTGCTTTCGCCTTGACTATGGCTGGCAATTGGATTAGAAAAACATCTCAAAATCGTAACGTCTTAATGAGCAGGGGTAAAGCCGGGGCATGGGGTCCATTTTTTTCCACATGCCACACCGGAATCCATTACCGTCCTGCGGGTTTTTGAGAAGTTCCATCTTCTGATATACGGCTTGAATGAACATGGATAAACTCACGCCAGTCATCAAGGAGAGAATCGATAAGGGAGAAAGACTAAAGGCCATGGGGGTCAATCTCTACCCCTCCGGCTATCATCCCGACATGTCAATATCGGAGGTGATAAGCCGGTTTGGCCATATGGAGGGAGAGGCCCTGGAAAAGGAGAGTCGCTCATATGCCCTTGCCGGCCGGATAATTTCCCGTCGTGACTTCGGAAAGGCCTCATTTATTCATATCAAGGACAGGACAGGACGTATTCAGGCCTACATCCGAAAGGACAAGGTGAGCGATAAAGAGTTCAAGATCTTTAAGCTAACAGATATCGGAGACTTTTTGGGCATAAAAGGCCCGCTCTTTCGCACCAGAACCGGCGAACTGACGATCCTCGCAGAGGGAGTCGTCTTTTTGTGTAAATCATTGAGACCACTCCCGGAGAAATGGCATGGGCTTACGGATGTGGAAACGCGGTATCGCCAGCGGTATCTGGACCTGGTGATGAATGATCGCGTAAGAGATGTGTTTGTACTGAGGAGTAAGGTTATCCAGTCAATCAGGGAGTTTCTTGTCGATAGAGGCTTTCTGGAGGTAGAGACCCCCATGATGCAGCCTATACCCGGGGGTGCGACAGCCAGACCCTTCCGGACCTTTCATAATGCCCTGGGGATGGAACTCTATTTGAGGGTAGCCCCTGAACTCTATCTAAAGCGGCTTGTCGTGGGAGGCCTTGAAAGGGTCTTTGAAATCAACCGGAATTTCAGAAATGAGGGTATCTCGATAAAACACAATCCAGAATTCACCATGCTGGAATTCTATATGGCCTATGCGACCTATAAAGACCTGATGGTAATGACCGAAGAACTATTTGCTCATCTCTTGAAGGAGATCTTTGGCCGCATGTCTATTGAATACCAGGGCGAGTCCATCGATTTTGGGACGCCATGGCCCAGGATATCCCTCTTCGATGCCCTAAAGGACATGGGAGGTATCGATGAGGAGGCATTCCGTAGCGTCGATTACGCGGCGGAAGTGGCAACACAATCCCAGATCAATCTATCCCCAAGAGACGGCCATGGGACAATTCTCACAAGGCTTTTTGACCATTTTGTCGAACCCAAACTGATCCGGCCCACCTTTATTATCGGATACCCGACAGACGTGTCACCTCTTTCCAGAAGAAATGATCAAGATCCAGACCTCACCGATCGCTTTGAGCTTTTTATCGGGGGCCGGGAGATAGCCAACGCATTTAGTGAATTGAATGATCCCCTGGACCAAAGAGAGAGATTCCAGAATCAGGTTGCTCTTCGGGAGGCAGGGGACGACGAGGCCCTCTTTATGGATGAAGATTATTTGAGGGCCCTGGAATATGGGATGCCGCCTACCGCAGGAGAAGGCATAGGGATTGACAGGGTCGTTATGCTGTTGAGCGATTGCCCTTCGATCAGGGACGTCATCCTTTTTCCGCATATGAGATTGATCGAGACCGGTCCAAGGGATAACGCATCCAATGGACATGAAGGACGCTAGGTTTTCCGTGGGTCGGGAGGCGTCGTGGTCTTGATCCTTTTCTGTGTCAGAACTGCTCCGGGAGAGGGATCTGGTCCTGACGATCGGGGTGTGCATGGGCGTGTTTGAGTTATTTCTATCGTTGAGATACCTGAGGGCCAAGAGAAAGCAGGCCTTTGTATCTGTGATTACCGTGATTTCGGTCCTGGGGGTAATGGTCGGTGTCATGGCCCTTGTGGTGGTCCTCTCCGTGATGAACGGCTTTAGGGCTGATCTGATGTCAAAGATATTGGGCGTCAACTCGCACATCCTGGTATTGAAGCATGGCGGGGCCTTTGACAATTATCAAGAGATCGTTAAAAGGGTCGAAAAAATAGGGGGCGTGGTTGCCTCAACCCCCTTTATCTATGCCCAGGTCATGGTCAATAGTCCAGGGAATGCCTCGGGGGCAATCTTACGGGGGATTGATCCAAAAAGCGAGGCCAGGGTGGTGGGTTTTGGCAAGATGATAAAGGAAGGTTCTCTTACCGCCCTCGAGGCGGATGCAGACCGGTTTCCGCCGATTATTATTGGCCGCGAACTCTCAAGACAGATCGGGGTCAGGCCTCCTGATATTGTGACACTTCTTTCTCCAGAGGGGAAGTTGACCCCCATGGGAAGATCGCCAAACACCCGGCGGTTTCGGGTGAGCGGAATATTTGATTCCGGAATGTATGAATATGACGCCTCTATGGTCTTTGTCTCCCTCAAGGAGGCCCAGGATTTTCTGGCCCTGGGAGACCGGGTGACCGGTCTGGAGGTCAGGATAGAAGACATATACGACTCAGACACGATCGCCAAGCAGATTCAGGCGGATCTCGGCTATCCGTACTGGACCAAGGATTGGAAGGTTATGAACAGGAGCCTTTTTTCTGCACTCAAGCTGGAAAAGGTCACCATGTTTGTCATCCTGACGATGATTGTGCTGGTCGGTGCCTTGAATATTATCAGCACCCTTGTCATGGTGGTTATGGAAAAGACAAGGGACATTGCCATCCTGAGGGCCATGGGCGCTTCAGCCAAGAGCATCATGTCGATTTTTATGCTCCAGGGTCTGCTGGTGGGACTGATCGGGACACTGGCAGGGCTTGCATCGGGGTTGGGGATTTGTCATCTGCTGGCAAGATACAAATTTATCAGCCTGCCACCCGATGTCTATTATATTTCAACGCTCCCGGTACGGGTCGAATGGATGGATGTCCTCCTTGTGGCCTTGGCAGCCGTATTCATCTCCTTCATAGCAACCCTTTACCCTTCCTGGTATGCGTCGCGTTTGAACCCGGTGGAGGCGATACGGTATGAATAAGGATGACCGGGAAGAGTTGCTGGGTCTCCAAGATATCCACAAATCTTACTCCCACCACGGGAGCCTGATTGAGGTGTTAAAGGGGGTCGATCTGTTCATGACCCCCGGTGATACTCTGGCCGTCATGGGGGCATCGGGGGTGGGGAAATCTACGTTGCTCAATATTATCGGGAGCCTGGAGCCGCCAACGGAAGGGACGGTCAGATTTGGGGGGAAGGAGCTCTACGCGATGAACGAGACGGACCTTACTCGTTTTAGGAACAAGGAGATCGGTCTTGTCTTTCAGTTCCATCACCTTCTGCCGGAATTTAATGCCTTAGAAAATACCATGATGCCTGCGCTGATCGCCCGCTATCCCAAAAAGAGGGCCGCAGGGTTGGCCAAAGAAGTCCTGGAGAAGGTGGGGCTCGCAACGCGTATGACCCACCGGGCGGGTGAGCTCTCAGGGGGGGAGCAGCAGCGAGTGGCCATTGCCCGTTCACTTATCATGGGACCCAGATTGATACTGGCAGACGAACCCACCGGAAATCTTGATTGGTCGACAGGCGAAGGTGTTGCCGATCTACTACTCCGGCTCAACAGGGAGGAAGGGGTGGCCATGGTTATCGCCACCCACAACCACAGGCTGGCTAATAAGATGTCCAGACAGATGGAGATAGTGGGTGGAAAGCTGCAACAGAGATAATATGAGGCGCTATACATATACGAGTTGTGCATTTAAGCGGTTGGCTCGGGCCTGTCATCTGATAATATTGTTTGTGGGTCTATGGGGTCTCCTGACACCAAAGGAATTGGTGGCTGAAGAGAGAGGAAAGGTTGCAGTACTGCCCTTTAAGGTTCATGCCTTTAAAGGCCTTGATCACCTGCAAACTGGGTTGCAGGAGATGTTGTCCCTACGCCTGGGGGAATTGGGCTTTTCCACGATCAGTCCGAAGGTGATCAATATGTATCCCCAGGCATTTTTGCCTGTCTCTGAAGTGGGAGATCTCTTGAAATTGGGTAAAGAGCTTGACGCTGAGTGGGTCATCTCTGGAAGCCTCACCCAGATCGGGAACAAGGCCAGTATTGATATAGAGGTGGTTGATGTGTCCAGGGCCAGACCACCTTTTTTTCTCTTTATGGTGGCCGAAGATATTGATCTGCTGGCCGATACCGTCAAGCAGCTTGCCCTCAGTATCGATCATAAGATTACGGGGGTGGTCCAGATCGACTCGGTTGACATCAGGGGCAACCAGCGCATAGAGAAAGACGCTATCCTGGCCGTGGTGAGGTCCAAGACCGGTGACAAGCTGGATCTTGATCGGCTCGATAAGGACCTTCGGGACATCTATAAGATGGGCTTTTTTAAGGATGTCAAAATGGAGGCCGAAGACGGTCCAAAGGGCAAGGTCGTTACCTTTATCGTAACAGAAAAGCCCTCCATCGGGAAGATCGTGTTTAAGGGAAACAAGGCGGTGAATAGCGATGACCTCAAAAAAGAGGTCGGGATAAACCTCTATTCTATCGTGGACTACAATGAAATAAAACAAAGCATCAACAGACTCAGGGATTTCTACAAGAAGAAAGGATACTATAACGTAGAAATAAAGGAAAAGACTGAACCCCTTCCCAACAACCAGGTCGAACTGGAATATGACATCAACGAACAAGAAAAGGTATATATTGAGAAGATCCAGTTTGTTGGGAACACCCAGTTCGATGAAGATGATCTCAAAGACGTGATGGAGACAAGGGAAAAGTGGTTTCTTTCATGGATCACCAAGAGGGGCCTGCTGGACAAAAAGAAGCTGGAGTTCGATGTCCACAAGTTGACCTCTTTTTACCATAACCATGGCTTTATCAAGGCGAAGGTGGGTGAACCCAAGGTGGCCTATGACGATAAGCTCAAGGGCCTGGTGGTGACCATCGAGATCGATGAAGGCCCCCGGTATGGGATTGGCAAGGTATCTGTCGAAGGGGACATGATAGAGCCTGAGGACAAACTCCTGGAAAAGGTCCAAATCGGAAAGCAAAAGATCTTTAATCGAGAGATCGTCCGGAGGGATGTCCTGGCTCTCAGAGATGTCTACTCGGATAAGGGTTATGCCTTTGCCGAGGTGACCCCCATAATAGAGGAGGGGGAAGAGACCCAGCAGGCAGACATCACTTACAAGATCTCAAAAGGGAAAAAGGTCCGTTTTGAAAGGATCAATATTTCGGGCAACACCAGGACAAGGGATAAGGTTATCCGGCGTGAGCTGAAGATCATTGAAGGGGATTATTTCAGCGGGAAAGGCCTCAAACAAAGCACTGAGAATCTTAACCGCCTGGGCTTTTTTGAAGATGTGGAGATCAAGACAAAGAAGGGGAGCCGGGATGACTTGATGACCGTGGATGTCAACATCAAGGAGAGGGCCACACGCACGTTCAGTGTTGGGGCAGGGTACAGTTCGGCCTACTCGGCCTTTATCATGTTTCAAATTGCCGATGATAATTTCATGGGGTACGGGCAAAAGCTGCAGGCCACCGCCAGGATCGGGGCGAAGGCAAGTGAGTTTGATATAAGATTTGTCGAGCCATGGCTTTTTGACAGACCCCTGTCCCTGGGCGTCGATGCCTATAAGTGGAAACAGGAGTATGAGGATTATACTCGAGACAGTCTTGGCGGGGCCCTCAACCTCGGATTCCCTGCAGGGATTGATGATTACACCCGGGGCTCGGTGATGTATGACTTTGACAATGCCAAGATCATGGACGTCTCTGAGAATGCCTCCCAGGTGCTCAAGGACATGGAAGGCCGGAACGTGACCAGCAGCATGACTTTCCGACTGAAACGGGACAGCAGGGACAGGCTCTGGAATACCACCAGGGGATCGGTCAACTCCGTATCCTTTCAATATGCCGGCGGGATCCTGCAAGGGGATGAGTATTTCAACAAGTATCGTGCCGAATCGGCGTGGTTTTTCCCCTTTATCTGGGACACGGTCTTTTTGGTGCGTGGGCAGTGGGGCTATGTCCAGAAGCGGTCGGGCGGAAGGCTCTCCGTCTATCAGAAATTCTTTCTGGGTGGGATCAATACGGTACGGGGCTATGATTATATGAGCATTTCTCCCGTTGATCCCAAGACCGGGGACAAGATAGGTGGTGAAAAGATGATGTGTTACTCCGCTGAATTCAGGTTTCCCCTGCTCAAGGAACAAGGGGTGGTGGGCCTTGTGTTTTTTGATGCCGGCAATGTATTTTCAAAGGACCAGAGCTGGACCTTTAGCGGCATAAAGAAGTCGGCAGGCGCGGGTGTGAGATGGTATTCTCCGGTCGGACCCCTCCGTCTCGAATATGGGAGGGTCATAGCTCGTAAGCCGGGTGAATCATCAGGAAAGTGGGAATTTAGTGTGGGAGGGGTGCTCGATTAGCCCCAACCGCCGGCTGATCAGGATTTTGAGGTGCGGTGCGAGAAATGGATGCTGGATCGCACCCTTTTATGCTATGTATATTTCTTTGTGGCAAAGTACCTCTCGACATAAACGCAGGGGTAGTCATGGGTCTGTGAGCGACCCAGGAGAAAAACAAGATAATTCTTTGCTCCGGCTTGGCCGGGTTAGGGGGTAAGATATGAGGATTTTCGTTTTTTTTGTTCTGGTGATCGCCTTGGTGTTCTGTTTTCAAAGCCAGGCCATAAGTGCACAGCCAGTAAAGATCGGTGTCTTGGATATGGGTAGACTTCAACGGACATCCAGCTCATTTCAGAAATTAAAGGAAAAACTGAAGGCAAGGTTTGATATGCTGAAAAAGAAATTGCAGGCAGAAGAGGAGGGGATAGTCAAGCTTGAGGAGGAGTTGAGGAAGCAGAGCATGATGTTGAGCCTTGATGCCAAGGAAGACAAACAGAAGGAACTGGATAAGAAGAAAAGACATTATAAATATATCTATGGTGAGGTCACCCAGGAGATGAAAGACGCCGAACTTGAAGCCACAAGAAAGGTTGGAAGAGAGATCGAGAAGATCGTTCAAAAGATCGCCAAGACAGACGGCTACACATTAATCCTTGAGCAGGGAGCGGTGGGGCTTATCTATTACGACGATTCCGTAGACATAACAGACCGGGTGACAAAGGCATACGACCAAGCCAACCAATAGGAGGATTAGGCGGTGGAACTGTCTCTTAGAGAAATAGCCCAGGTCGTTGATGGCAGGGTAATTGGCGATCAAGGCATAATGATTTGGGGGGTCAACTCCCTTGATGATGCCGGGCCGGGGGAGATTTCATTTTTTTTTGACCGGCGATACAAGGAGGCCCTGAATAGGACCAAGGCATCTGCGGTGTTTGTCCGAAATGAAACCCCGTCCTTCAAAGGGCCTCAGGTGGTGGTTTCCAATCCCGAGTTGTCCTATGCCAAGGTGGCAGGCCTTTTTGCTCCCCCTGTGCCAAGGTATCCCGGCATCAGTGAACGGGCTATCATCCATGAGAGCAGCCAGATTGGGGAGAATGTTTCGATCTATCCCTGGGTCTATATTGGGGAGGAGGCCGTTATCGGCGAGGGGGCTGTCCTCTTCCCGGGTGTTTTTATCGGCCACAGGGTCAGGATTGGAAAAGATGTCTTGATCTACCCCAATGTTACTATCCTGCACCACTGCGTGATCGGGGACAAGGTAATTATACATGCGGGCAGTGTTATCGGCAGCGATGGGTTTGGTTATGTTCGCGATGGTTCCATTTCTGTAAAGATCCCCCAGACAGGTATCGTCCAGATCGATGACGACGTCGAGATAGGGGCCAATACGTGCATCGATCGGGCAGCCTTGGGCAAGACATGGATCAAGAGGGGGACAAAGCTGGATAACCTGGTACAGGTGGGCCACAACGTGGTCATCGGGGAAGATTCGATAGTGGTAGCGCAGGTGGGGATTTCGGGCAGTGTCAATATCGGCCGTGAGGTTATGATTGGGGGGCAAGTGGGTATTTCCGATCATCTGGTAATCGGGGACAGGACCATGATCGCCCCACAGGCGGGTGTGGCAAAATCCATTTCTCCAGGGGGGGTGGTCTCCGGGACCCCGGCGATACCCCACAGGCTTTTTTTGAAGGCCTCAGGCCTGATGTCGCGACTGCCCCAGTTTAGTGAACGTCTAAGGGATCTTGAAAAGAGGATGGAAAGCCTGGAGAAGGAGAACCCAGGGAAGCAGAGGAAATCATGAAATTGCCCTTGAGGTATCAGGACATCATAAGGATACTCCCCCATCGCTACCCCTTGCTTCTGGTTGATCTGGTAACCGAGATCGAACTGGGAAAGAGAGTGGTTGGGATCAAGAATGTGACCGCAAATGAGGCCTTTTTCCAGGGGCACTTTCCAGGCAACCCCATCATGCCGGGGGTATTGATCATCGAAGCGATGGCCCAGGTGGGAGGTATCCTGGCGCTCTTGTCAATCGGGAAGGTGACGGAGAGGGATGACGACAAGCCCTCGGTTTTTTTTGGATCAATGGATAAGGTGAAGTTCCGGAGGCCGGTTGTCCCGGGAGAACAGCTCAGATTTGAAGTGGAGGCCTTAAGGACCGGTTCCAGGGTGTGGAAGATGGCTGGGAAGGCCTTTGTGGATGGCAATCTGGTGGCCCAGGCCGAACTCGTGGCTGCAATCGGATAAATGAGATTGGGGGCAGGGAGTTTATGAGGGAGCCGAGGCCTTCAGATATTCACAGCTCAGCAGTGATCGGCCCAAAGGCAGATTTGTCTCCCGGTGTCAAGATCGGTCCTTACAGTACCATCGGAGATCGGGTCAGCATTGGAGCTGATACGGAGATCGGGGCGCATGTGGTCATTGAGGGCCATACACGGATTGGGGAGAGGAATATCATCTACCCCTTTTCATCCATAGGGACACCACCCCAGGATGTGGGTTACCGGGGGGAAGATACCCGTCTGATAATGGGAGATGATAATGTCGTCCGCGAGTATGTCACCATAAACCGTGCAACAACCAAGGAGGAATGGAAGACAGTCATAGGCAACCACGCCTATTTGATGGCATACTCCCATGTGGCCCATGACTGTCTCCTGGGCGATCATGTCATTATGACCAATGGAGCCACCCTGGGCGGACACGTGACCATAGGAGAGTATGCTATTCTGGGTGCCTTCTTGGCTGTTCAGCAATTCGTGAGGATAGGGGCACATGCCTTTCTTGGGGCCAAATCAGGGATTGACAGGGATGTTCCGCCTTTTATGATCACCGCGGGTCCGAGGGCCAAGCTTTATGGTGTCAACCAGAAGGGGTTGATTCGAAGGGGGTTTTCTCGACAGAGCATCGATGTACTCAAGAAGGCCTACCGTATCATTTGGCGAGAGAATCGGCGGTTTGACGAGGGGATAAAGCAGGCCAGGGCCGAGCTTGAGCCCTTGCCGGAACTGGAGATGTTACTGGACTTTCTCAATGGATCAAAGATGGGGGTGCTGCGGTAAGGGGATAGTGGGTCATATTTTGATGAAAGCTAAATTGATACAAAGTGAGCAGTAGTGTAAAAACTGGCGTTGAGGGGCTACCGGGAAGGAGGGGGTCTGAAAGGGCCGATGTTATTGGCCTGATTGCCGGTGGTGGTCAGTTTCCGGTTATGCTTGCCCGGGCCGCGAGAAGACGGGGGCTGCGGGTGGTGGCCGTGGCACATCTGGAAGAGACCGATGCCTCGATCTCCGATGAGGTCGACCAGCTCATCTGGATAAGACTTGGGCAACTGGGCCGACTCATAAAGGCGTTCAAGCGAAATGACGTCCGCAATGCCCTTATGGCAGGGACAATTAGAAAACGGAGGATGTTTGGGCTCAA
Source organism: uncultured Desulfobacteraceae bacterium (assembly GCA_964639275.1). Lineage (GTDB taxonomy): Bacteria > Desulfobacterota > DSM-4660 > Desulfatiglandales > Desulfatiglandaceae > CAZXCQ01. The sequence continues at coordinate 28,769 of CAZXCQ010000009.1, forward strand.
GCCTGATCTAAAGGGGCTTTCGGTCCTATCAAAGCTGGCTGTCTTTCATGACGACGATATCCTGAGGGCCGTGGCCAGGGAACTGGCCAGCGAGGGGATAGAGATCGTCAGTTCCACCTCCTATCTGCCTGAACTGTTGGCACCCCCCGGGTGCTTTACAAAGAGGAGACCCAGCAGGGCAGAAAAGGAGGATATCCAGGTCGGGTGGAAGGTGGCAAAGGAACTGGGCAGGTTGGATATTGGCCAGTGCGTGGTGCTAAGAAAAAAAACGATTTTGGCCGTTGAGGCCATTGAAGGTACCGATGAGACGATCTTGCGGGGAGGGCAGCTGGCCAAAGAAAAGGCCGTTGTGGTCAAGGTTAGTAAACCCGGGCAGGATCTCCGCTTTGATGTTCCATCGGTTGGTCTTGAGACCATAAAGGTGATGTCTCGTGTAAAGGCGTCTGTCCTGGCCATTGAGGCGGAAAAGAGCCTGTTGTTTGAAAGGTCAGAGATGATAGGATATGCGGATGGGGCCGGTATTACGATTGTATCTTATAGGACAGTTGACGGCAGATTATTGACGTGAAGCAGGATAGATTAAGGGTTGCGGTAATAGGGGTTGGTCATCTGGGCGAATACCATGTGCAGAAATATCAGGCGATTCCCCGTGCGGAGCTGGTGGGCGTGGTAGACACCAATCCCGAGCGGCTGGCAGAGATAGCGGGGCGATACGATGTTAAGGGTTACAGAGACCACCACGAGATCCTTGATATCGTGGATGCGGTCAGCCTTTCCGTGCCCACAGAGAGGCATTTTGAAGTGGCCAGAGATGTCCTGTCCATGGGTGTCCATCTCCTGATAGAGAAACCGATTACATACAGACTTGAGCCGGCAGACGCCTTGATAAACATGGCCCGGGAAAGGAATCTGGTCCTCCAGGTGGGGCTTGTCGAACGCTTCAATCCGGCTGTAGTCAAGATGAAATCCCTCCTGAACAAACCCATCTTTTTTGAGGCCCACCGGATGAATCTTTTTACCATCCGGGGGACAGATGTGGATGTGGTCCTGGACCTGATGATCCACGATCTGGATATCATCCTGAGTGCCGTGAAATCAGAGGTCAAAGAGGTCCATGCCGTTGGCATGTCTGTCATTACGGATAAGACTGACATCGCCAATGTCAGGCTTATCTTTGAAAACGGCACGGCAGCCAATCTGACCGCAAGCCGGGTATCGGGAAAAATGCTGCGAAAGATCCGCGTCTTTCAACCGGATGCCTATATGTCGGCCGATTGCGGTAAGCGACAACTCACGGTGATCCGACTGGATAACGAGACAAGAGGTTCCAATAGTCTTCCGAGAGTCACCACCAATAAAACGGAACATCCCGATAGCGACCCTTTAGCTGATCAGATCTCCTCCTTTGTCAATGCCGTTATCAATGGGTCAGAGCCGGTTGTCAGCGGGCAAGATGGGCGAAACGCCCTCCGGATTGCCCTTGGCATTATTGACCAGATCGAGAGAGGCTGTAAGGATTTTAGGGCGCCCTAGGTCCAGAGATTCGGTAACCCCTTAGTTCATTGTAGAAACCCGGGCAGTGGGGATTCCGAACCCCCATCCCCCTCTCCAAGTGTCAGTTTTGAAAAGGGCTGAATTGATACAAGAAACCTAAATTGATACGAGATTCCAAACTCGCAGTGATTGTTGCCGGTGAGGCATCAGCCGATTTGCATGGCTCAAATCTGGTCAGGGCGATAAACCGCTCGGATCCCGGCATCATCTTTTGGGGGATTGGGGGAAAAAGGATGGAACGTGCCGGGGTCAAGATCCTGGTGCCTTCCTCTGAGATGGCCGTGGTGGGGGTGACTGAGGCCCTGGTGAGACTCCGCACCATAGCGAGGGCGCGGAGGCAAGTCGGGTCCATATTGAAAAACCACAGACCCGACCTCCTCATCCTGCTCGACTACCCCGAATTCAACCTAAATCTGGCCAAGATGGCGAGGCGTTTTGAAGTCCCTGTCCTGTATTATATTGGCCCGCAGGTGTGGGCATGGCGAACAGGGAGGGTGAAAAAAATCGCCAGGCGTGTCGATCGGATGGCGGTGATTTTGCCCTTTGAGGAGCCTTTTTACAAGGAGAGGGGGGTGAAGGTGGACTATGTGGGCCACCCACTCATGGATGCATTTGAAGCCGTCAGCCCTGGACGGATTGATTTGTCGATCAACCATCAAAGGCCCGCGCTCGGCAGTCCCGTCATGGGACTTCTTCCAGGCAGCCGAAAAGAGGAGATCCGAAATCTCCTCCCGACAATGATCAAGTCTGCCGAGATGGTTAAGAGACGGTATGGCAGTATTCGATGCCTATTGCCCCTGGCCGAGACCATTGATCTTGAGTTTGTCCAATCCTTTATCCAGAATTCATTGGTGGAGATCGAGGTCGTTCAAGGAGATATCTACAGGGTATTAAGCCGCTGCCACGTGGCCCTGGTAACCTCTGGTACTGCCACCCTGGAAACCGCCATCATGGGGGTTCCAATGGTCATCGTCTATAAGGTCTCTCCCATTTCATACTGGGTGGGTAAGCGGGTTATCAAGGTACCCTATGTCGGGTTGGTGAACCTCGTGGCAGGCGAAAAGGTAGTACCGGAAGTGCTCCAGTATGAAGTGTTGCCTGACAGGCTTGCGGATGAAGTTCTAAAGATTATGGAGAATGACGCGGTTAGAGAGGATATGATAAGGAATCTGATGCGAGTCAAAGAGGGCCTTGGCAGGGGTGGCGCGTCACAGCGGACGGCCGAGCTGGCCCTGGAAATGATGAGGTGAGGAGTTATGGCCAGGACCATCCTGGTAGTCGATGACGAGACCAGTATCCTTCAGTCCCTCGAGGGGATCCTCTCGGATGAAGGGTTTGAGGCAGTCAGTGTAAAGAGCGGTACCGAGGCATTGGATAAGATCGAAGAGGTAATGCCAGACCTGGTCTTGCTGGATATCTGGATGCCTGGAATGGATGGCATCGAGACCCTTTCAAAGATTAGAGAGTCCTATCCGAGCGTCCAGGTGGTGATGATGTCCGGGCATGGAAGCATAGAGACGGCGGTAAGGGCGACAAAGATGGGGGCCTATGATTTTATTGAAAAGCCCCTTTCACTTGAGAAACTCCTTCTCTCGATCAACAACGCACTCGATCATTACCGGCTTGAGGAAGAGATCAGTCTACTAAGAGAAAAGGACAAGGAAAAATACAATATAACGGGTAACAGCAAGGCGATTATTGAGTTGAACGAGCAGATCAGGATTGTGGCCCCTACCAATGCGTGGATCCTCGTTTCAGGGGAGAATGGTACCGGAAAGGAGCTGGTTGCCCACACCATACACCGGTTGAGCAAACGCGGCCACAAGCCCCTGGTTGAGGTGAACTGTGCTGCCATCCCGGAGGATCTGATCGAAAGCGAACTCTTCGGGCATGAAAGGGGGGCCTTCACCGGCGCGTCAACCATGCGGAAGGGAAAGTTTGATTTGGCCCATGAGGGAACTATCTTTCTGGATGAGATAGGGGATATGAGCCTTAAGGCCCAGTCTAAGACCCTCAGGATATTGCAGGAGCAGAAATTTGAGCGGGTGGGGGGGACAAAGACGATCCATGTGGACGTGCGGGTCATTGCGGCCACCAACAAGGACCTGGAGGCGGAGATAGAAAAGGGGAGCTTTCGGGATGACCTATACTATCGGCTAAACGTCATACCGATGAAGGTGCCGCCCCTCAGGATGCGCACAGATGACATCCCGGAGCTTGTGAATGAATTTGTGGAGGAATTCTCGCTGACTACCAATATCGAACCCAAAGAGTTCTCCAAAGAGGCCATAGAGAGCTTGCAGCGATATGACTGGCCCGGGAATGTTCGAGAGCTCAGAAATCTGGTGGAAAGACTGATGATCATGGTCCCGCACAAGGTGCTTGGGGCCGAAGATATCCCCTCGCCCTTTAACAGATCATCTGATATGGATAGGGGTTTTGGATCGGCCCTTTTGCAGGGTTCATTTAAGGAGGCAAAAAGCGAATTTGAAAAGGCCTTTATAGAAAACAAGCTGAGAGAGTATAACGGGAACATCTCGCAGACAGCCGAGGCCATTGGTATTGAACGGAGCAACCTTCACAAGAAGATCAAGACCTACGGGCTGGATAGCTACAGATCAAAGTAATTGGCGTGGCCTAGATGCGTGTTTATCCGAAAGGCATGCGGGTTGAGTCACCTAGAGGCCGCTCCAGCACCGCCCCCTGCCGTTCCGTGGTTGTCCTCAGGGCGGTCGGCGCGTGTGCCGAAGAGCTTTAGCAGGAAGTAGATCCTTTCCCCGGGTTTGATTGTGATTTCGATCGGACCTTTCTTCTCCCAGACATAGTCCGAGGGAATCACAAGGATGTATCTTCCCGGGGGGATCGGAGTGGCGCTCAAAGGGGTAGTCCCGAGAAAGAGCTCGCCCCCGGAACAGATGACCTTTTCGGATTTCATCAGGCCAAAAAAGGCCCTCACCTTTTTTTGTGTGAAGTTATCCTTGGGGCACAGATACAGGCTGACCTTGGAGAGGTTACACTCTATCTCAAGGTGCCCCATGGTGCCGGTCTCTTTTGGGCCCCCAGATTCTTTTGAATGTGCCATGGCCACCCCAAGAAGCAATACCCCCAGGAGTATGCCAGACAAAGGAATGGTCTTGTTGCTCATGTGGCGAAACTCCGTATTGTGGAAAAAAGGATAAAAAAGGTCGATGCAAACAGAAAGTTGGCCAGGCCAAAAAGAACCGGGATCACGGCCAAGACGATCAGTAGAGACAGGGTGGCAATGGTCATCATCAAATAAGTAAGCTTTATACTTTTTTTCTTTCGTGTCAAGACCTGCACGAGGTGCAGGAGCAGACAGGTAAATATTGTCTCGATCAACAGAAAGAAAAGGCTCTCCAGCCGGCCCAGTGAATACCAGCTGCCTCCCGCGGGCAAGGTCCATTCATCATCGATTTCGGTGTGATAATATCCGCACATTACCTGGTTGATTGCATGGGCAAAAAGAAAGACACCGGGCATCCCGTGCGAATCTGCTTTGTCATGGGGAGTAAAATCTGTTGGGCTGTAAGGCACCCTGAAGTAGTCGGTATCGAGGTAGCGGAGGCCAATAAGGACGATCTTACCTGAAAACAGCTTTTCATCGGCCCAACCGTTATATACTTCATGGTATGGAACATCTAGAAAGGGTGTTTCCGCAAAGGCCAGCCAGAGACGCCGGGGGATTGGCTTGCCGATCAGTTGTACCCCGTTGTCCCCTATTATGGGATTTAACCGGAGTTTCTTTGCCAAAACTTCTACAAAAAAACCGGGTTTTTTTACCATAGCCCCGGAAATATCCATTTGGTCCCATGACGTCAGATAGAGCACCTGATCGATCCATGTTATGTCCTTATAAACTGAAATAAATCCCCAATCGGCCTCCCTGTAAAGTGCAGGGTCCTGCGGGTTTTGGTATTGTCCCAAAATAACGGGGAAATCCTTCTTCTTGGTCCACCTGAGCGCCTGTTCAAACTCTTTTGTCGCCTGTCTGGTTGCGTCATCATAAGGCGGTGGGAACCACATATCAAATCCCGCAACTGCCACTCCCATATCAAAGAGTCTCTTGATCATGGTCGCGTGATAGCGGCGCCAGATCTTGGGGTTTTTAAAGAAAGGGGGTGGGCTATCTTCGCCTTTCTTTACGATCATCTTCTTGTTTTCGCCCCGGCTAATAGTGACCACAACGACGCTGCCCAGATTGGGTAAGAGAGTAACCCGGCACTGCCATATCTTTGACAACAGGTTTAGTCTGAAATGATTCACCACGGGCATAAGGATGATCATTATGAGGCAGGTGGCAACAATGCTTGCGAGTAGTGGTCGGCCGGTCATTACGGCAGATAGAGATCTAAGGATCCTGCCCTTTTTTGTGCGAGGTGCAGGAATATCGATATCCTTCCATATCACGCGGTAGGCTCGAACCGGCTCAGGGATGTTCTTGACGATCTGCTCGCCCATAAAATCATAGTTCAGGTCAAGCTTGTTTCTTACGTGGTCATACACATTACCTGAGATGCAGATACCACCCGCATCGGCCAGGCCCTCCAGACGTGCGGCGATATTAACGCCATCTCCATAGATCTCCTCTCCCCTCACAAGCACGTCACCGATGTTGACCCCAATGCGAAACATCATCCTGCGGTGGTCTGGCAGTTCGCTGTTTTTCTCTGCCAACCCCGTCTGGATCTGGATGGCACACGCCACCGCTCCCACTGCACTGGCAAACTCGGCCATAAGGTTGTCACCCGGTGAGTCCACCACCCGACCCTGATGCTCCCGGATGAGTTTGACCATCATCTCCCGGTAGGCGGTTATGGTCTTGACCGTGGCCAGGTCGTCATCGGCCATGAGGCGGCTGTAGCCGAAGACGTCGGCACTGAGGATTGCGGCGAGTTTACGTTGGAGACCCTGCGAAACCATGGTGGACTACCCTTAAACTACCCGGTTTGCGGGCCATCGGGTTGAGGCCCGGAGCCAGCGACCATTGTGATCTTCTCCCAGATCTCTTTTCGGCCCTCCCTTGTCTTTGCGGAAAACAGGACCGGGTCGGCGAACGAGATCCCCGAAAGCTGGCTGGCGAGCAGGCCGGTCTGTCTTTTTGCCTGCTGGCGGGAGAGCTTATCGACCTTTGTCAAGACGATGACGGTCTTTATGCCGTAATGTCTCAGCCAGTTCAGGAGGTCCATATCTCCTGAGGTCGGTCTTCTCCTGACATCGAGTATTACTACGACCGCCCTCAAATTGGGGCGCTTGCGAAGATAGGTCTCCACCATGTTTTGCCAGGACCGTTTTATCTTGATGGGAACCCTGGCAAAGCCATATCCCGGGAGGTCAACAAAGTACAATGATCTGTTTACGCAAAAAAAGTTGATTGACTGGGTCCTTCCAGGCCTTGCGCTTGTCTTGGCGATGTTCTTGCGGTTGACGAGTACATTGATCAGGGAGGATTTGCCCACGTTAGATCTGCCGGCAAAGGCGATCTCTGGCCTGTCTGGTGGGGGGTAATGACTCTCCGAAAAGGCACTTTTGAGAAAGGTGACGTCCATCTAACGTCTGCTGATAAAATCCTCTATCCTGCTGAGCCCCATTCTGATGTTTTCAAGGGAGTTGGCATAGGAAAACCGGAGATACCCTTCTGCGTTTTGTCCAAAATCGATACCCGGGCTTACGCCCACACCGGCCCCTTCCAGGATCTCAAAGGCCAGTTCATAGGAGTTGGTGGCGAGGTGTTTGGCATTTACCAGCATATAGAAGGCCCCTGCCGGTTCAACAGAAAGGCCAAATCCCAATTCCCTGAGCCTCCGGATCATATACCTGCGTCGCTCATCATAAATTCTCTTCATCCGGTCCACATCGGCTTTGGCCTTCTTGAGGGCGGCAAGACCCCCCCATTGGGAGACACTCCCGGCGGATATTAAGAAGTTTTGCTGCATCTTTTGCAAGGGGCGGACAAAGTCATTGGGGACGATGATATAACCCAGGCGCCAGCCGGTCATGGCATAGAGCTTGGAAAAGCCGTTTAGGACAAAGGCATTGTCTGTAAATTCAAGGATGCAATGCTCCTTTTCTCCATAGACCAGACCATGGTAAATCTCATCCGACAATACAGGGGGACCCAACTCTGCGATCTCTTTCATCCGCTGGCCTGAGAGCAGGTTTCCGGTGGGATTTGAGGGGGAATTTATGAGAATGGCTTTGGTCCTTGGTCCTATCTCCTTCTTGATCTCCTCGGCCCGCAACTGAAACCCGTCCTCTTCGTATACCTTTACCAGGGCAGGCCTTGCACCCATAAAGTTTGCAAAATTGGGGTAACAGGGGTAATGGGGATCAGAGATAATGATCTCGTCTCCGGCCTCCAGGAGGGCTGAAAAGATCATAAAGAGTGCGGGAGAGGTGCCAGAGGTAATCACCACCTGACCTGGCTCCACGCTGACCCGGTACTTTTCATAATAATGTTCGCAGATAGCCTCCCTGAGTTCGATGATCCCGAGGCTATGGGTATAATGGGTCTCGCCCCTTCTTATGGCCTCGCTGGCGGCCTGGCAGATACATTCGGGTGTGGGGAAATCAGGCTCACCGATCTCCAGGTGGATAATGTGATGTCCCCGGGCTTCAAGCTCGTGGGCCTTCTCCAGGACATCCATGACTATGAATGGAGGGATTTCCAGGGCCCTCTTGCTTATTCGAGCCACACCATAATTATCGGCACGAGATGTCTGAATCATCTTCTTCACTATGTCCCTTTTCTTTGGAGGCTAGATTACCTTGTTTAGGGTATACTCGATTATCCCCTGGGCCCCCGCATCCATTAATCGGGGGATCAAATCCCGGACAAGCCTCGAATCCACCACCGTCTCCACAGAGACCCACTCTGGGTCGTGCAAGCCCGCGACAGTTGGGGCATTCAGACTGGGTAGGATCCCAATGATGCCTTCCATCTTCTCCTTGGGCAGGTTCATCTTGAGCCCCACCATATTCTCCGCCCTGAGGGCCCCTTTGAGGAGGAGGATAATCTGTCCTATCTTGTCCCTTTTCCACTCGTCTTTATACGAATCGCGGTTGGCGATCAGCTGGGTGTTTGTCTCCATCATATCATAGATGATCTTGAGTCCGTGCGCCCTGATGGTGCTTCCCGTCTCAGTGACTTCCACAATGGCATCGGCAAGACCGGACACGGCCTTTGCCTCGGTGGCACCCCAGGAAAATTCCACATCTACCGGGATACCCTTGTCCTGGAAAAATCTTTTGGTGAAGTTTACCAGTTCTGTGGCTATCTTTTTTCCCCGAAGATCTTCGAGCCGTTCTATGTTGGACCCGGCAGGGACCGCCAGGACCCAGCGGGCCGGGTTCTGGCTGACTTTTGAATAAACCAGGTCATCCAGGACCAATACATCCGACTCGTTTTCCTCTATCCAGTCTTTGCCGGTCAGACCAGCATCCAGTGTCCCATTTTCCACGTACCGGGACATCTCCTGGGCCCGGCACAGGGCACATTCGATCTCATCGTCGTTGATGTCTGGAAAATAGCTCCGGCCATTGACATTTATCTTCCAGCCCGACTTCTCAAACAGATTGATCGTTGCATTCTGGAGACTCCCCTTTGGGATGCCGAATTTTAGTTTCTTCATTTCAGATACACCTTCTCCGGATCAAATACCTTTTGGCCTATCTCTGAAAGGCCGCCCTCACGGGAAACCTTTCGGTAAAAACAGGTTTCATGTCCTGTATGGCATGCAGCGCCACCTATCTGCTCCACCACAAAAAGCACGGTATCGCTGTCGCAGTCCACATAGATCTCCCTGATCTTCTGCACATGCCCGGAGCTTTCGCCCTTATGCCAGAGTTGCTGGTGCGAGCGGCTCCAATAGTATGCCTCACCCGTCTCAAGGGTCTTTTCCCACGAGGCCTGGTTGACATAGGCAAGCATCAGCACCTTCCCGGACCGAAAGTCCTGGGCGATCGCAGGGATCAGACCATTGCCTTTGCCAAAGTCTAGCTCAATCATGAGATGGGATGGTGGACAAAGAAAAATTGTATCATTTTGGCATTTTTCAAAATCGGAGTTTAGACAGGGAAATGGGGGTTCGGAATCCCCATTCCCCGGCTTTTAAACGGCTAAAGTGTCGAGAAAAATTAACTTTTTAGACTAGCATATTTAATAAACTCTTTGCAAGTAGAAAAGTCATGGCTGCCGCCCACTCAGCTGGCCGCATGCCGCCAGGATGTCGCATCCTTTGCTTTTCCTGATGATGGCCGTGAAGTGGCTTCTCAATAAGATCTCCTGGAAGCGGAGGACCCTGTCCATGGAGGCGGGGGCCATACGGGAGCCTGGGTAAGGATTTAGGGGAATAAGGTTGATCTTGGCCCTCAGGCCGGCCAGTAGACGAACAAGTTTGGACGCATCCCCGTCGCTGTCATTGGTGTCCCTTATAAGGACATATTCAAAGGTGATCATCCGTCTGTTCGGAAGTGGGAATTCCCGGCACGCAGATAATAGGGCCTTTAGAGGGTATTTCTTGTTGATGGGCATAAGAAAGCTGCGGGTCTCATCACTTGCAGCATTGAGTGATACGGCCAGATTTACCGTCATATCGTGCCCCATTTTCTTGATCTCCGGAACCAGCCCACATGTGGAAAGGGTGATCTTTCTGTGTGAAAGATTCATGCCGTCCGGGTCGATCATGTTCGTGACCGCCTTTAGCGTAGCAGGATAATTATGAAGAGGCTCACCCATCCCCATCAGCACGATGTTGGTCAGCCGGGCCGGGTCATCGAGGGATCTCTTTACCTGGATGACCTGATCAATGATCTCAGATGGTGTGAGGTGTCTCTTCAGACCCTGTCTGGCCGTAAAACAAAAGCGACAGCCCATGGCACAGCCCGCCTGGGAGGAGATACACAGGGTAAGGTGGTCCCTCTCGGGTATAAGGACCGATTCAATAAGATTGCCGTCGGTGAGTCTGAACAGGTATTTCCGGGTCCCGTCTTTTGATTCCAGCGACTCTATTCTTTCGAGATGACTGATGTTTGCCTTTTCAGCGAGGAGGGCACGGAGCGACCTGGGGAGGCTTGTCATTTCTTGGAAGGAACCCGCCGACCTTCCCAGCATCCAGTGCCGGATCTGCCGACCCCGATAGGCGTCAAGGCCTTGGGCGGCGGCCCACTCCTCTGTTTCATGGGCAGTTAGCCCTTTGAGATCAGCCTTCATTATCAGTCTTTCGCCCCTGGGGGTTTGGGCTACGGTGTCGCATGGTCCTGAGTTGGGCCAACTCCCAGACATAGTCGTAGAGGTGCAGCCCTTTACTGGCGGCAATAATCTCCCCGTCATTGACACCGATGCTTGAGGCCATATACTCCTTCAGAAGCTGTATGGCCCCCAGGTTTGCGGGAAAGCCATTCCACAAATCCCATGACCGGAAATAGATAATGAAATGGAGCCTCCCTGCCTGAACCCGGGTGTCAATCCCCCGCAGACACGGGGGATCGTGCAGATTGATGGACTGGGGGTCTCCCACTGTCATATAGGCCTGGTTTGTCTCAAAACCATCCTCTTTGTACATGCGAACGACCTCAGCGATCTGCGGTTCCAGATACTGGCCGTAGGTATAGTCCTCGCCCGGCGCTTTGGACGAGGTCATGAGGTAAGGCAGATACTCCTCCAGGTACCCTTCAGCCACAGGGTTCGGGATCCCTAAGGAAGGGGGGATGTCTGGCAGCAGGGGTCGGACACCAGGATACTTGATATGGACAGTCACATAATCAAATTCAAGCCGCTTCTGGCCCTCATAGCTGCCCCTTTCTATGACATATTCCCGACCCGTCTCCAGGAGTCTATACAGGCACTGAAACCAGGCATCGGGTAGGTCCCGTGCCTCAATAAATTCAAGTTTCATCAAAGATACCGCTCCTTTTTTTGTATACCCGAAATACTTGGCCATTGTTGCAGGGGGCACGATTTTAGTCAATTCAAAATCCCGCCCCCCGCCTTTTGTAGGACAGTCTTCGCAGCAATGACAAAGAGTGCTGTCTGGCACCTGGAGAGCGGAGGGGGAGTTCCGTGTCAAAGGGCTGAAGTGATGGGTCTTTTAGCGGGGGGTAGATGGGCACACCCAGAGCCGAATTTGTTTCTCAACCACCTCCTTTGTGAAACCTTCGATGGAAGTGTAATGACCTTGGACCTCACGTTCCAGACGCCCCTGCATGGCCCTTTCATCAGGAGAGAGGTCGTTGAAGTGGGCGCGACCGTAAAGAATGCGGCCTTTACTGGTCACATCCACGATATCGGCGGAGCGTACCAACAACCGCACCTGTGAATCCCCCAGCCGTTTCCGCACCGCCTCTTGGAACTGGGTGACCTCAAGGGGGATAAGGGTGCGTGACCCGTGGATCCTGGCGACCAGGATAGGCTCGTCCGCTTGGAGGTCTTTCTTGGCTTCCCATTGGAGGGATTATCGCGCGTTGTCATGGGCTGTCAGGATAACAGTAAACATGTTTACCGCTAATTATTGAGAAGATACGGAAAAAACGTTCAATTTAGTGTTTTTAAAAAATTCGTACTTGGAGAGGGCAATGGGGGTTCCGGTCCGGTATTGTTTAGGTTACCTTAAAACGTGAAACCTCTTCTTTGAGGCCGATTGCGGCGTCATTTAGCTGTTCAATGGCACTGTAGGTCTCACGCAACGATGACAGG
>CAZXCQ010000010.1:0-41003 GCA_964639275.1 uncultured Desulfobacteraceae bacterium
AGCGAGCCCTTAGCCCATTGCCCGGGGAATGGCCGCGGGTCCCTTATGCTAACGGCAGATGAAATGGATTTCAAGCCGCTTTTTTCTTGACCCGGCAACCTGTCATGTGGTAATTAAAACAAAGGATTTCGCTTCAAACCCAATGAAAAATAGTAGCCGTTCACGGGTTCATTAAGGTTCACGGGTTCAAGGTTACTTCTCGTTCTCACGCACCTTTTTTTCCACTAGGTGTCTATGAGAGAAGTCCCGATTCTGTCAAGTCCGAACCGGAAACCTGGATTTTTTTGTTATCAGCCTGGTAAAATCAGCATTTTGTCCCAACAACCTTGGGTTTGCTGAGCTGATTTGTCCCTAACCGTGAACCTCTGAACCCAGAACCTGAAACGCCTACGGAAAATATTATATCTTCCAGGGAGGGTTTGCCAGGGCAGGCCCTCTTTTTTATTGGGTCGTTTGAGCAGCAAATAAAATAGTGGCTGCAAGTGACACAGAGGTTTACAGATGATCGATCATATTGACAACTTGAGAAACATCGGGATCAGCGCACACATCGACTCGGGCAAGACCACCCTGACGGAGAGGATACTCTACTACACCAAACGGATCTCTGTCATCCACGAGGTCAAGGGGAAAGACGGGGTGGGGGCCACAATGGATTCTATGGACCTGGAAAAGGAAAGGGGGATCACCATCTCCTCTGCGGCTACCCACTGCGAGTGGAAGGGTCACCGGATAAACATCATTGATACCCCCGGTCATGTGGACTTTACCATCGAAGTCGAGCGTGCCCTGAGGATCATGGACGGGGGTATATTGATACTCTGCGCGGTGGGAGGGGTTCAATCGCAGTCCATAACCGTAGACAGGCAAATGAACCGGTACAAAGTCCCTCGCATTGCCTTTATCAACAAGTGTGACCGCTCTGGTGCAGACCCTTACAGGGTCGTGAAACAGCTCCGGCAGAAATTGAACCAGAATGCTGTCCTGATGCAGATCCCCATCGGTCTGGAAGCAAGACTCTGCGGGATAGTAGACCTGGTAGCCATGAAGGCCTTCTATTTTGAAGGGCCGAACGGAGAGGAGATCAGGGAAGGGGAGATCCCGTCCGAGATGATTGAGGAGGCCCGGGGAAAGAGGGAGGCGCTTTTGGATGCGGCCTCCATGTTTTCAGATGATTTGATGGAGGCCGTCCTGGAAGACAGGGTTACGGAAGATCTGATTTATGAGGCGGTGAGAAAGGGCACATTATCGAGGGAACTGACGCCTGTGTTCCTGGGCTCGGCCTATAAGAATCTGGGTGTTCAGTCACTACTGGATGGTGTGAACCGATACCTCCCTGCGCCGACAGATGTCAGGAGCACGGCCCTTGACCTGGATCAGAACGGAAAAGAGGTGCACCTTGAGTGCAACCCGGACTCCCCGGTTGTGGCCCTGGCCTTTAAGCTGGAGGTCACCCCCTATGGGCAGTTGACCTATCTCAGGCTCTACCAGGGTTCGATTGGCAAAGGGGATGCCTTGTTTATAACGCGACAGAGGAAGAGGATCAAGGTGGGGAGGCTTATACGGATGCATGCAGACCAGATGGAGGATGTGACCCAGGCGCGTGCCGGAGATATTGTTGCCCTGTTTGGAGTTGATTGCTATTCGGGGGATACCTTTACGGATGGGCGTTTGAACTATAGCATGTCTTCGATGTTTGTGCCGGAACCGGTGATCTCGCTGACCATAACGCCGGCGGATAATAAATCCCAGGGCAATATGTCAAAGGCCTTGAATCGATTTACACGGGAAGATCCCACATTTAGATCTCATGTGGATCAGGAATCGGGCGAAACCATCATATCCGGCATGGGGGAATTACACCTGGATGTCTATGTGGAGAGGATGAAACGGGAGTTTAATGCCACCGTGAGCACGGGTTTCCCGCAGGTGGCATACCGGGAGGCCATAACCCGGGTGGCCCCCTTTGACTATACCCACAAGAAACAGACCGGGGGGGCCGGTCAGTTCGGCCGGGTGGCCGGGTTTATGGGACCCTCCGAGGGCGGGACCTACGAATTTGTCAACGCGGTAAAGGGCGGGGTGATACCCACGGAATTTATCCCTGCCGTGGACAAGGGGTTTCAGTCCTGCCTGGCTGAAGGGCAATTGATCGGGTTTCCGGTCATCGGGATGAAGGTAACGGTCAATGACGGCAAGTCTCACAGCGTGGATTCCTCTGAGAGGGCCTTTAGCGCTGCTGCGGTGGGCGCCTTTAAACAGGCCTATATGAAGGCCGGCCCCGTTATTCTTGAACCCCTGATGAAGGTATCCGTAGAAGGGCCCTCTGAATTTCAGGGAAACGTGATGGCCTCCATCAATCAGAGAAGGGGAGTCATTACAAGCTCCACAGAGGATGGGGTCTTTACCACCATCGAGGCGGAGGTCCCGCTCAAAGAGATGTTTGGCTACGCGACCACCCTCAGGTCTCTCACGCAGGGCAAGGCAGAGTTTACCATGGAGTTTTCAAGATATGCCAGGGTCCCGGAGTCGATCGCCGAGGAGCTCAAATCACAAATCAGAAAAAGATCAAAGGGAGAAGGAAGATCATGAAGGACTTTATTGCGGCCAGTCCGCTGAGGATCCTTGAGAAGTCTTCAAGGAAGAGATTGGGGCCGGGAAACCTGGGTGTCCTGATTGCCAGGGCCGGGGTGGGAAAGACGGCCTGCCTGATACATATCGCGTTTGATAAGATCTTCCGGCAAGAAAGGCTGGTTCACATCTCACTCGAAGAAGGCCCCGAAAAGGTCACCTCTTTCTACGACGTCATCTACCGCGATCTGGTCAAGGCCTTTGGTTTTCCTGATGGTGACGAGTATCGGATGATGATTGATAGAAACCGGATGATCCTTGCCTATCTGAATCGGAGTTTTGAAATAGACCGTCTCCGGACCAACCTCAGAAATCTGACCGAAAACCTGGATTTCAGACCCAGTTCCCTGATTGTGGATGGCCTTGATTTTGAAGAGACCCACAGGGTTGTCTTTGAAGGGCTCCAGGGGATCGCCGGGGAGTTCGATTTGGAGATATGGCTCTCGGCCCTGTCTCACCGCCATATTACCCGGACCAATGAAAGGGGCATCCCCTATCCATGTCATGAACTGGACGACCTCTTTGGCCTCATCATTCTGTTACAGCCCGAGCCCACAGGGGTCTTTCTGAGGCTCTTAAAGGACCATGATAACCCCACGATCTCAGATGCCAGCGTAAGACTCGACCCCAACACCTTTTTGGTTATGGACTGAGTCTAGCCGCTTGCAGGTCATATCACCGGCATAGTATTCGTGGCTGCCAGAAAGACTTCATAATTCTAAATTTCTTGTTCGATATTCTGCGGTTCTATCCTCACCCTTCGAGAATGAGTTGTCTGCCTCGGCAGGCAGGGAAGCTCTAAAACCCGAAACCTGTCGAAGATTCCGGCTCTCTGAGCGGGGGAAACCTAACCGCACAGGTCAAACGAATTCAGGACCGGCTAATGTGTTGTCTCAAAAGTTCTGTCAACGATTTTGGCAATATGTTCTCTTTTTGGAAGGACAAACCCACTGTACTAAATCCCAATACCCAAATCTCAATTTTCAAACAATGTACAAATCCCAATTTTCGAAATTCAAAACAAAAACACTATCTTCGTTCGAACTTGAGGCTCTTGACAAGGGGTTCGGCGCCGGTTCTTCATGTTTTTCCGTTTTGGTCATTGTTATTTGGAATTTGAGATTTGTTTGGAATTTGATGATTGGAATTTCGGATTTCCGCGTCTCTTGGAAATGGGTCAAATAGGGATCATTTTTCCCAAATGTCAAATTGCCATTTTTAGGGACAAAATTTATGAGACGCGGTACTAAAGTGGCCAACATGTTGAAAGATAATGGAAAAATCCGTGCAGCCTGAAAAGCCATCTCCTTTACTCGGGGTAATCCTGAGCCGCCGGATGCTGGTGGCCCTTCTCATGGGCTTTTCGTGCGGGCTGCCCCTCCTTCTGACCATCACCGTATTGCAGGCCTGGATGAAAGAGGAGGGGGTGGATCTGACCCTCATCGGGATGATGGCCCTGGTGGGTATTCCTTACACCGTCAAGTTTCTGTGGGCCCCCTTTCTGGATCGTTTTACCCTCCCATTTCTGGGGCGGAGAAGGGGATGGCTCCTGGTGGCCCAGGTGGCCTTGATCTTTTCAATTGCCGGAATGGGTTTGACCGATCCGGGGGATAATCCCTGGGGAGTGGCCTTTGCCGCATTTCTCGTGACCTTTTTTAGCGCCTCACAGGATATTGTGGTGGATGCCTACAGGCGGGAAGACCTCACTGACGAGGAGCTGGGGCTGGGTTCCTCACTCTATATCAACGGATACCGGGTGGGGATGCTGCTGGCATCAGGGGGTGGGCTGATCATGGCGGATCATCTCCCCTTTTCCGCGGTTTACCTCATCATGGCGGCGTGCATGCTGCCGGGTGTTATCACCACACTCCTGGCACGCGAGCCCGAGGCTGCCTTCGGGACCCCACGGAACATGAAGGAGGCGGTTTTTGAACCCCTGGTGGAATACTTCAGGCGGCGGGGCGCGCTGTGGATCCTGGCATTTATTCTCTTTTATAAGATTGGTGACACCATGGCGAGCTCCATGACGATCCCCTTTTATCTGGATATCGGGTTTTCAAAGACCGAGATCGGCGCGGTGGTAAAACTTTTTGGGTTCTGGGCCACCGTGGCAGGGAGCCTGATCGGCGGGGTCATCATGATCCGTCTGGGGATCAACCGCTCCCTCTGGGTCTTTGGATTTCTCCAGGCAATATCCACGGCATGTTTTGCGCTCCTTGCCAGGATTGGCCACAGCATTCCCGCCCTCTCCGGTGTGATCGCCTTTGAGAATCTGAGCGGCGGCATGGGCACCGCCGCATATGTAGCCTTTATGGCGAGCATTACCAACAAACGATTTACCGCCACCCAGTATGCACTTCTCACCAGCCTGATGGGTGTCCCCCGGGTTCTGGCCTCTGCCCCCACCGGCCTTCTGGCCAAAAATCTGGGCTGGGGGAGTTTCTTCCTGGTATGCACCGTTGTTGCCATACCGGGGATGCTGCTTCTCCTAAAGTTTGCCCCGTGGACCCCCTCTCCTGACCCTAGCGAGTGGTCAGTGGACAGTGATCAGGGGTCAGTGACGACCGAATGATCCCGATTACATTGGGAAATGACGGCGAAGCCCCCTGCTCCCTGCCCCCTGACCACTGCCCCCTGCCCACTGAGCAGATAACGAATAGTCCTTGACAACTACCCCATATTGTGAAAATTGTAGCAGTGCTTTTATTTAGCTTTTCCATAGTCTTAAAACGGACAGATGAAACAGACAAAAGGTTCCAAATATGGTGCATGCCCCAGCGGATTGAACGATTCGATCACGGACCGTGTCAGCTCATCCGTTGGATGATCTCTTGGAGCAAAGAAAATGGGCAAAAGAAATCCAGAAGAGAAAAACGTCACCTGGTTTGACGGTTACCTCACCCATGAAGAGCGCGAAAAACTCCACGGGCATAAAGGTGCGGTGATTTGGTTTACCGGTTTATCCGCCTCCGGGAAATCAACCATTGCGCACCACCTTGAAAGACAGCTTTACGAGATGGGTTGCTCCACCTATGTGTTTGATGGTGATAATGTCCGGCACGGTCTCTGTGGAGACCTCGGTTTTTCGCCGGATGACCGCGGAGAGAACATCCGTCGTATCGCCGAGATGACCAACCTTTATGTGGATGCCGGGATCATTGCCATCACCGCCTTTATCTCCCCCTACCGGAGGGACAGGGAGAGGGTGCGCAACCTGGTCGGGGAGGATCGGTATATGGAGATCTATGTTGAGTGCCCCCCTGAGGTCTGTGCGGCTCGTGACCAAAAAGGGCTTTATGAAAAGGCAAAGGCGGGAATAATCAAAGAGTTTACCGGTATTTCCGCCCCCTATGAACCGCCTGAGAATCCCGCCCTGATTATCCGTTCAGACGAAGAGGGTGCCGTCGAAGCGGCTCAACGGGTCCTGACCTTGATAAAAGAACGCCAAATAATCAACCCGCAGCCCTGAAATTCTATGCGCAATCCCAAATCCCTGCCCCGGGGAATTCTGTCATTTCTGTTCCCTCTGAGCGAGGCCTATTTCACCGGGGCAAAATCCGCAATCCGCATTCCAAAATCGTCTAAGGAGGTCAAGCCATGGTCCGAAAGAGATGCACGCTTCTCTCCCTGTTGTTTCTGATTTTGGTGCTTCCATCCCCCGCTTTCACTTCCAGAGAGATAAGACTTCCCTCCGAAGTCATGGAGGCATCCCCGGTCTTTAAAGGCCCTTCTGATTTACTCAGCGGCATCCACTATCTATTGGTCCATCACGCAAACAGCGCGGATCGGGAACAATTTTCAAAATGGCTCAAGGCCCACAGCGGGAACGAGGTCAAATTTGTGGTTGAGAAGAGGGAATACAAGGGGGTTTTGTGCCGGCTGGCCAACTGTTTTGGCAGGGGGCTTCTGATATATCGGAGCGATGTCACCGCCAGGAAAAGGGACATTATCGAGCTGATCCTGCCCGTTTCCCCATAATCCAAATATCCCGGCCCCATGACGGGCATCCAGCATCCAACCCTACTTTTTTCTTGACAAAAAATTTTGTTCAATATATGAATCTTGTTCAAATCTGAACACCCAAAATGAAAATTTTGACAGGATTAACCCCGTTAAATAGCCAACATTAGTTGGATCGAACGGGGCACCGCACAGCGGCATCTTCGACAGGCAGGATACACATGATCTATTTTTGCCTTTCCTGATTAAAGGCAAAAAAGATCCATTAGATCCTGCACGCCCCGCTTGCCCAGTTAAATCCGATGTGGCCTTTATTTAACTGGGGTAGCCCCGGCAGATTTATCTGCCGTTAGTTTGGCAGATGGTACTGGGGTCAATCCTGTCCAATAAAAGCTATTCAGTGATTGTATTCAAGGGGCAAAAAGCCTTATGGAACTCTCCGAAAAGGATTTCCATATCCTGGATGCCTTAGATACCCAGGAAATCACCACCCAGCGAGCCCTGGCCAAACATGCGGGTGTAAGCCTTGGGCAGGTCAATTACGTCCTGAAAAGCTTCCTGGAAAAGGGGCTTGTCAAGATCGGAAGTTTCCGCAAGAATCCCCACAAAATCAGCTATGCCTATCACTTGACCCCAAAGGGCCTTGAGGCCAAGTCTGCGCTGGCGGTCAAGTTTGTGCTGTCAAAGCTCAAGGAATACCAAAGCCTTCGTCAGAGACTGGCAGCAAGATTGGCAGCTATTGGAGACGGCTGCCCCATGCGGATCGTTTTTGTGGGGCCTGCGATTATCGGGGGACTCCTGGATTCCATAATCCAGGAGGAAGATTTGGGGCTCGTATTTGTGGGTCAATGCCGTAACTGGAAAGATCTGATTGATTTTGACCCGGGTTCCTTTGATATGGCGCTCCTTTTTGAGGGGAACTCTGGGGGACGAAAAAAAATCAGTGAGGCGACCGGAATTCCACAAAAGAAACTGGTGCCTTTTTGGTGATTTGGGGCCCCGTACCGTGGCCCCCGATGTTGCAGCTAAACTAATATGAATATCGAATACTGAACAAGGAACCGCAGAATAACCAAGGGATCACTTCGACATTCGATATTCCTTGTTCGATATTCTGCGGTTTTCGGTAGTCGGTCAGACGATTTCATAGTAAACTCACCTATATATGTCAACTCTTCAGGTGTAACTGAAGGGGCGGAGCTGTGTCTGGGGCAGCTGGGGGTAGAATGCAGGCCGGGGATCAAAAGGCGAGCGTTGAGGTAATGTCACAATGACGGAAAGTGCTTCAACGCCCTTGCTTTCGCACATGAAAAGGTCACTGACAGAAGATCAGAAACAAATTGTCTTGAAGTCGATATCATCTTACTTGCTTAGCCATCACCAGGATGTAGTCGCTGCCTATGTGTTTGGGTCCTTCGTCACCGAAGACGCTTTCTCCGATATAGACATCGGGGTGTTGGTCAAAAAAGATGTCGCAAAGACAGTGGATTTTGAGATTACCCTGGAAGGCAAGCTCGAGGCAGCTATCAGTATTCCCATAGATGTGAGGTTGCTTAACCATGCACCCCTGGCGTTTTGCCAGAATATTTTCCGCTCCGCCCGGGTGATACTTGACAGAGATGCCAATTTTCGATCGGACTTTGAGGGCCAGGTGCTGAAGCAGTACTTTGACTTTTCTCGCTTTCGACGCCGCTATCTTGCTGAGGTTACCCATGCCCCAATTTAATCAAGAAAAGATGATACAGCTGGTTTCAGAGCTCAGAAAGGCTTTCGGTCGTCTTCAAGTACTTGCTGAATTCACCGAGAAAGAATTCTTGCAGCATGCCGACAAAATAGGTAACGCCAAATACCAGTTTATTGTTGCGATAGAGTGCTGCATTGACATGTGTAATCACGTGATCTCAAGAAACGGGTATAGAGTGCCGGAGGATTATGCTGACACCTTCAGGGTCATGGCGGAGGTAGGAGCACTGAACAGAAATTTCTCGGAAGATCTCGGGAATATGGCCAGGTTTCACAATCGTCTCGTTCATCTCTACTGGGAAGTAGATGATGTTAAAGTCTATGAGATTCTTCAGTCGCGCCTGGGTGATTTCAAAAGATTTTTGGATGCAATGGCGTCTTTTCTCGGATGGCAAAACATGGTCCGGTAAACATGTTATTCAGGCCAGAAAAATCAATCCCATACGTCCTCAAAGGTCAGGCCTCCGGCCCGTAGGCTTTCTGATCGGAGATGCCTGCGCCCCGGAGGGGAAGCCGAGAATTCGAACCACCGGAGCATATCAAACATTTTAAGGATTAGAATTTGAGCTTGACAACAAAATTGGCAAAAGGGGGGTCTTTTTCAAAGATTTCAAAACGAATTGTCATGGTTGAAAACCATCTCAGAACCAGAAAGGACATTGCCTTTGCATATCTTTTCGGTAGTCTCGCAGAAAATAGAGCAACACACTTGAGCGATGTGGACATCGCCGTATATCTGATAGAGGGAAAATTTTCTGATAAACGGCTTGAGATCTTAGGCAGTCTAATCGACATTCTCAAAACTGACAGCATCGATCTCGTTATTTTAAACACCGCCCCACCAGGTCTCCGGATGAAGATCATCCAGACAAGAAGAATTTTGGCAGACAACTTCCCATATATTCGGCACGCTTTTGAGTCTGCGACCATGCGAACTTATTTCGACTTTTCCAGAATGGAAAACAGCATTCTTGAAGAAAGGTATATGCATGGTTGACAGGAGCCTTGTTCTCAGGAAGCTCTCTGCCTTGGACGGGTATCTGAAGCAAATAGGCGAATATGCTAACATATCATCAAACGAATATGCCAATGATTGGAAAGTTCAAAGGATTGTAGAGCGAACCCTGCAAATGATGATTGAAACATGTCTGGACGTGAGTGGTCACATCATTTCGGATGAAAGATTCAGGATTCCTGAAACGTATGCAGATGTGTTTCGCGTCCTGGTAGAGAACGACATTTTAGAAGAGGGGCAATTTGAGGGACTCGAAAAAATGGCCAAATTTCGAAATATTATCGTGCACGACTACGAAAAGATTGATCCTGAGATTATGGTTGGAGTACTCCAAAAAAACCTAAGTGACTTTGAAAGCTTTAAGACAGCTATCGTCAACTATCTAAAAATAAAGTCAGAAACAAACATAAATCCATAAAATCGTGCCTGTCGAAGCAAAGCGAACTTGTCCGCCGTATTTGTGGCGAACTTGTCCGCCGTCTTTATGGCGAACTTGTCCGCCGTCTTTATGGCGGAGATGCCGCTGTGCGGTGCCCCGCCTGTCGAAGATGCCGCCCGGCGGTGCCCTGTGAAACCGTTGTTGCTCTCGTTTCACCGGGGCCTGCCCCGTTAAACCGCGGGACCCTCTGGGTGTTTAACCGGGGTAGCTCCGGCAGATTTATCCGCCTCTGGAGGATGGTACTGGGGTAAATCCTGTCCAAAAAACTATTCATAGCTCCTTTTATGGGCCTTCCGCATACCACGAAGCTCGGTCGGTCGTTTACGCCAAAATAATCGCCCCAGAGGCGGTACTGAAGGATTTTAGGGATGGAGAATCAGAAACACGCGTCATTGTAAACCTCCGCAAGTCCTACGCCTTGAGACAAGCTGAGAGTATTAAGAATAGGACGGTCAGACAGGAGTTGGAAAAGAACATTAATAGGGCTCAGGACAGCGTTATCAACACCCTGGACCCCAGCCAGGTCCGCTTAACCAACAGGTTCAAATATATTTTCGGTTTTTCAGCAGAAGTGACTTTGGAGGGTCTTCAAGACTTGATAGACAACCCAGGTGTCCTATCCATTGAGAAAGATGAGATCCTTCACGCTTACCTGGCCCAGGGCATTCCTTTGATGAACGCGACAGCTGCCAGAAGCAGTTACAACGGCTCAGGGGTCTCTGTTGCCATTTGCGACACTGGAATCGATTACACCCACTCCAAACTGGGGGGAGGTGGATTTCCCAACAGCAAGGTGATCGGTGGCTATGACACCGGGCAAAACGATGCAGATCCCATGGATGCAAACGGACACGGAACCGCCTGCGCGGGCATTGCAGCCGGGAATATCGGCACCACCGGCGACTATATCGGAGGGGTGGCCTACAATGCCAGGCTTTACGCCCTCAAAATAACTTACACAACCGGCGGGGACAGTGCCTACACATCCGACATGATAGAGGCGTGGGAGTGGTGTATAACCCACCAGAACGATGATTCGAGCAATCCGATCATGGTCATCAGTACGAGCTTTGGGGGAGGAAGATACTATACCACATGTGATAGCGCGTCAAGCGCCATGACCACGGCCGCGGCCAATGCGGTAGCCGCCGGGATGACGCTTTTTGTCTCTTCCGGAAACGACGGCTATTGTGACTCGGTGGGATGGCCGGCCTGTATCTCCCACGTCATCTCTGTGGGTGCCGTTTATGATGCCGCCTTTGGGATATATTATCCTTGTATTTCTTCAAGTTCATGCGCCACAAAATATTATACTGCCTGGGGATGCAGCACCAGGTACTATGCCATAGATAGTACCTCAGCTGACATGGTTACATCTTACTCCAACACCTACTCCCTTCTGAATCTCCTGGCCCCGTCAAACCAGGCCTACACCACCGACATTTCGGGTTCAGGCGGCTACTCCTCGGGCGACTATTACTCGGGTTTTGGGGGCACCTCAGCGGCCTGCCCCTATGCGGCCGGGGCGGCGGCCTGTCTTCAGAGCGCAAACAAGACACTGAGCGGCTCTTTTCTGACACCGGCACAAGTCAAATCAAAACTTGTTGACACGGGTGATTCGATCACGGATGGAAAGGTGAGCATTACCAAACCAAGGGTAAACCTGGGCGCTGCCGTGGCCACACTTTCGTCATGCCCCAGCTGTTCCGGCGGTGCAGTCGTCCTTCAAAACGTGACATTTGCCTCGGGCACCACATGCGAATGCGTCGGCACGACATCCATCACAGCGGGCACCGGCGTGACGGTCCAGAGCGGTGCCACTGTCACCTTTACCCCACCGAGAGTAACCCTGCAGCCAGGATTTCATGTTGAAAGCGGGGGAACCTTCAATGTAAACCAGTGACCTGAGGTTTGTTGACTGGATCAACAGGATGTTACGACCTCAAAAAAAGAATCCAAGGAATCCTGGTAACTGTTCACGGGTTCAAAGGTTTCCCGATTTACCTCCCTCGCAAAGAGGTAAATCGGGATTCAAGGTTGCATTTTTGTCCCCGGATTCCATTTTAGACGCGTATTCACGTGTGAAGTGCACGGATTCGTCATTTTCAAGGTGAAAACTGGCACCGCATTGGCAAGCATGTGGCACAGCCAGCATGTTTCGCGAGGACTTCGGGTCTTGAATTTTGTCCTTGTCCCTAACCCTGAACGTTGAACCCGGAACCTGAGAACGCTTACGAATCCTGTTAATCCTGTCAAAGAAAGAAGGTAAACTATGTCCACCGCGCCGAGAAATATCCGATGCATGGTGGCACTGTTTTGGGTGGCCTTGACATTCGTCATTCCCGTTCGCGGCCCTTGCGGCGATGTGCAGGATGATCTTTCGATAACGAACAAGCAAATATCCTCAGACACCACATACACCGCCAACCAGTCGATCACAGCGGGCCCGGCAGTAGAGGTAAAGCAAAATGCCAATGTCCATCTACATGTCATCAATAATGACGGCGCTATCACCCTCAAACCCAACTTTTCCGTGGCCGCAGGGAGTACCTTTCGGGCCTACATCGCAAAGGTACCGTCTGACCTTCCCCAGGCCACAGGGACATGTCCCGATTTCATAGAAGGGGTCATAACCGTTTCACCCGCCGGGAACTCACAACCCCGCAATGTAAAAATCTGGGTCTCTGATGCCGCAAACACGCTGGACGGTCCGCTTGTCTTTTACTGGCATGGCACCGGGGGCTCACCGGATGAGGCCCTCACGGGGCTTGGGACTGATATGATAGAGGCCATCAAGGCAGAGGGCGGCATGGTTGCAGCCCCCTATCACGACCCGGCGGCCGGCACATACCCCTGGTTTTTGACGATATACCCCTTAGGAAGCGGCCGGCAAGACGACCTGCTGGTTGCAGACGAGATACTCGCCTGTGCAATTGAGAAGATAGGAATCGATACCGGCCGTATCCACAGCATCGGGATGAGCGCCGGGGGCCTTCAAACCTCACAGTTTAGCTTCAGACGCTCAAATTACATCGCCAGTGTGGTGACCTATTCTGGCGGGATCTGGGCCTGCGGCTCTCCGCTTCCCAACCAGGACCCTTCAAACAAATTTGCCGCAATGATTTTTCACGGGGGGGCCAATGACAAAGTCATCATAAGCTTTAAGACCGCCAGCGAATGTTACAAGAATTTATTGACCAACAACGGCAACTTTGCCTTTATTTGCGACCACGGCATGGGTCACACCATACCCACAGCCGCCAGAGACAGCGTCTGGCAGTTTTTTCAGGACCACCGCTATGGATTTGACCCCTCTACCTATGAAACCGGGTTGCCTTCTGATTTCCCCAGCTACTGTTCTCTTTCAGGGGGCTAAACCCCATCTTCACCCGTCATTTCCGCGACCCCCGGACGCGATCCGGGATCCGGGGCAGGCGCGGGAGTCCAGAGCTATACAAAGCGTCATCAATCACAACATTGAATCTGAGACTATCGATCGCCGAAATTGCCGCCGGTTATGAAATCAGGGACCTCTACGTCTTCGGTAGCCGGGCCTCAGAGATCCTGGCGTGCCTCGATGGGAAGCCCATTTTGCAGCCGGGATCTGCATCGGATGCCGACTTCGGCGTGCTTCCTGTCAAATTGGATGAATGGAATCCTGCCAGGCGGGTGAGGCTCTGCATTGAACTGGAGGACCTTTTTCAGGTTAACCGGGTAGACCTTGTATTGCTGCCGGAAGCCGATCCCTACCTGGCGCTGGACGTTATACGGGGGGAGTTGCTCTATACCAGGAACCCTGACCACCAGGCAAAATACGAACTCTTCGTGCTTCGAAGGGCTGGAGATCTGATCGCTTTTAAGAAAGAAAGGAACCGCATGATTTTGGAAGAGGGCGCCCGATGACCCCGACGAAAATTCGCTCCACTGTCGTGAACGCTTATCGTGGGTCCGGGAAATGATCAGTTCTATTAAAAAGCTGCCGTTAGACAGCTATGACGAATTCATTGGCGACCCGAGAAACGTCGCCGCAGCAGAGTCATATTTGCGAAGGGGCATAGAGGCCCTGGTTGACTTGGGGCGGCATATCCTTGCCAAAGGCTTTGCCATTGCCGTAATCGAATACAAGGAAATTGGCCAAAGGCTCTCAGAAGAACAGGTCCTGACCGGCGACCAGGGAATTCTCTTGCGGCAAATAGCGGGCTACAGAAATCGAATGGTCCATTTTTACCACGAGATAACACATAGGGAGCTTTACCATCTGTGCACCCAGAATCTAAAAGATATAGAAACCATTCTGGAAGCCTTGGTTGAGTGGCTGCGCAATAGCCCTGACAAACTGGATCGAGAAATTTGACTCTCCAAGAGCAGGGGAACCCTATGCCCGGGGGTAGAAAAGGGTATACTGAGTCTCCTTGGAGCACTGGATCGCGGTGGTAGTTGGGTATGTTGGGAGGTAGACATGAAATTTAGAGCGGTTATTAAGAAATCAGGTGACTGGTGGATTGGCTGGTTGGTTGATTTTCCAGGCGTAAATGCGCAGGAAAGGACCCAAAAGGAACTGGTTGACTCATTAAGGATTGGGGCTGAAGGCATGCTTTCGATGGAGGTACCTTTTGTGCCTGAGGCGCAAATGACGACCGTAATAGTCAAAGGCCCGGCATGGGCGGAAAGCCAAGCTACCTGAACCCGCTGTCCATTTTCCAGTGGTAATCTACGCTGTTGTCATGCCTGACATGAGGAGTCAGCCAATCCTCTTCCTCCCCCTAACCATACTGTAGGAGGCCACAATGATCATTGAGTACTGTCAAAAGGAAATAGAAAGGGCCGAGTATAAGAAACTGTCTGATGGATCGTGGTTTGCTGAGATTCCGGGATTTCAAGGTGTCTAGGCAAACGGCGATAGTGTGGAGCAATGTCGCAATGAGTTAGTGACGGTACTAGAGGAATGGCTTCTTTTGAAGGTGAGAGACGGCGACTCGGTCCCCGATGTCGCAGGAATGAAGGTCAAAATCCGAGAAGTCGCTGTAGCGTAAGAACTAGTGCCGATTTCCCGTAGAGATTTGGTCAGAAAGCTCAAGAGGCTCGAATTCAAAGGTCCTTATTCGGGTGGCCGACATCAATATTCCAAATCCTCATAAATCGCAAGATATCAGCGATTTCTTACTCAATGAGATACTTCTGCAGGCAGGAATATCGAGAGCTGAAGGAATCCCAGTCAAAGACCAACGAGCAACTCAATAGGACCGATGACCAGCTCAGCAAGACGATTAAGAAGCTGGATGATATTGGCCGTTAGCTTGGGGATCTGGGCCTTGTGCAAGGGGAGGTAGCGGAGGATTTACCCTGTTATCCGTTTCAGCGCATCTTTTCGCTTTCATGATAAGCACTGGATTGACAGCTGAATCGGGTATAGTGAGCAGGAATTCAGGTATGACAGGGGCTGTTTTATCGGAATTTGAGGAGTCTGTTCAGGAAGAGGGAAGTGAGATCTGACAAAGTGCGTCGAAACGTGAGCAAGAAGGGTGCCGGGGAGTACGCAACGCTCCCTGTTCCCTAATTTCTAATTTCTGTGGGGTGTGGAGGAAAAACTCATGGCACAGACTGTACTCAAGATAGAATTACCGGATTCCGCTTTCCGGTCGCTTAAAATATCAAGAGATCAATGGCCGGAATTCTTGCGCCGCGCCTTGGCGGTTGCACTTTATAGGGAAGGCAAGATCTCTTTGGGCAGAGCAAAAGAACTTGCCAGACTCGAGAATAAATGGGAGATGATCCAACTTCTGAACGAAAGAGGTGTGTCCCAGAATTATAGCGCTCAAGATGCCACGAAAGATCTGGAGACTTTGAATAAGATATTGCCGTGAATTTACGAGTTGTATCCAATTCAACCCCTCTCATTTATAAGAGAGAAAAGGCTGAACATGACTCTGAAAGAACTATACCCAGGAATCCTTTGATATAGTCAACCATACCGATCGAACAGACCAGACGAACGTTCTCAACGATCCCAACGCTCCTACCGGGACCCATTAGAGAGGCCCGCCGAATAACAGAGACAAACATCAGATGAAGACTTGGACTTATGGGATATACAGCCTGTACAGGACCTTCATCTATTCATCTGCAGGACGACAAGAAATTCCGGGACGAGGAGCAAGAGCTGATGAAGGATCAACACGATCTCGTATCCGAAAGGAGCCTATAGGATGAAAGAAAAAAAGAAGCCATTGTATTTGTACGAGGCACTGGAACTTCGTTCCGAGTATGATGCCAGGATCAAGACACTGAAAGACTGTTTGCCTGAATCTAAGCAGAATAGAGATAGGTTCTCATTTAATAGAGATGAAGGGATACATCGTGCCAGTCCGGATTTTGATGCGGTTTCCGCCCGAAAGGAATTAAGAAAGATAGAAATAAAGCGGCGAAAACTCAACAGTTCAATTCAGAAGGCAAACTTCACTCATATGATAAGTTTTCATGGGGATTCCATTAATCTGAGTGAGGCCTTGGAAATTCGCAAGGCCCTAAATGAACAGATTGGTGAATTGCACAACCAGGTTGTCAGTTCATCTTACCAGAAGGTGATCTACAAGGAAGGTCGGGATATCGTTGAAGAAAATGAAATATCATATAAGGATGCTGTCAAGAATCTCGAAGTGGCCAGACTATCTTTTCGGGAGTTGAACAGAAAGCTCAGGTTGGCCTCTTTTGAGACTTTGGTGGAATTTCAAGATGAATAGAGGGCAGTTTCGGAGACAGGGGAGCAAGTGCGAATGCTTTGGTGACAAGGCATAGCCCAGACCATAGCTTCTGAGACAGCTTTTACTTGAGGGCTGACGACCCACCGTCCGGAAAAGCGCTATACTTCAAAGCAGAAAACAATGCAGCAAGTTGAGCAAAAAAGCATCATAGCAGCATGGCTCCGCGTCTCCATAAAAACACCCTTCACGCATGCCCCGCCTGTCGAAGCAAAGCGGACTTGGATGCCGTCATTATGGCGAACTTGTCCGCCGTCTTTATGGCGGAGATCCCGTTCACGGGACCCCGTCAAATTCACGTCAGTGACGCGCAGCCCATTTAACTGGGGCCTGTCGAAGATGCCGCCCAGCGGTGCCCCGTTAAATTGGCGGAACCACAGCAGAGCGTATTTAACCGGGGTGAGATGCATTTATCAAAAATCGCAACCGTCATAGCCAAATTTTGTCAACCGGGGATTGTTCCGTCCTCTAATCGCAGCTGGCATCTAACCTAAGTCCTTTGATTTCCAATAATTTCCAGACAGTTCGATACCTTTCCCCACCCTCGCACACTTCTTGCAGAATAAATTCTATCTCTCACAGAGGTCACAAAGACACAGAGGCCTTTGCATAAACATGGTTCAGACAAAATCTGGCAGCCAGTAGCAAACTATCGTTAAGTTATATTTGGCTATAGTGTCCTTAGATTGGTCATCAGATGAGCCCCAGTCGAGAACTGGCGCGTTTTTTAAAGGTCTCACACATAGAAGTGCGTAAAAACTAATAAACAAACCTCTGTGACTCTGTGTTCTCTGTGAGATACAAAAAGGAGGTGATTACATCCTCTTCCTCCCTTTAATCTCCCAAGGCTTATTAAAAATATTTGAGTGAGGTAGATAAAAAAATGCAGCAAATTACAGTAGATAAAACAGAGCTTTACAACCTAATTAAACTTGCTGTGCGGGATGTATTTGAAGAAGAGCTATTTCGCATTCGGCTTGAAGCACTGCCATTTGTGTCAGATGATGAGATGAGACAAATTGAGGAGTCATACGACACTCCGCAGTTACGGAAAGATGTCGCTCGGACAGAAAGCCTCGATATATGAAATGGACTATTGAGTACTCTCGATCCTCCGACGAGTTTATCGCGAGAGAAGATATTAGCCTGGTGGTTGGGGAACAGATTGGGAGTTTTCTGAAGAAAATGCGGGGAGAGTCAATAAATATTGATGTAAAAAAGCTAAAGGGAAAGTGGAAAGGCTATCTTAGAATCAAAAAAGGAAAGCTTAGAGTGATTTTTACGGTCAATTCTCGGGACAGAGTACTATACGTCGAAAGAGTGGATTTTAGAGGCAAAGCCTACAAGTGAGAAACTAGGCGTTTTAAGCCAGTGCTGTCAACAGCAAAAACAGTGAAATCAGCGTAATCGGTGCCAAGAATAACGGAGGTGTTTGCCATGTCCAAAAAATCAGTCATCATAATCCTCCTCTGCATCCTCTTTCTCCCCCTAACTGCCTTCGCTCAATCAGACGGCATCCCGCTCCAAATGGACGTCTTTGTTGAATCATTCCCCAATCCCTGCCCTGTGAAACGCAAAGCCTGTTTAACCGGGGCGCAATCCAAAATCCTATGGACCTCCCCGACCAGGTCACCTTCAACCTCTACGATGCACGGGACGCCCTCATCCCTATCGGCTCCCAGACCTTCACCCGCGGCCAGTATACCATGGATTTTGACTTCAGCAAATCCGACGGCCTCACTCTGGGCACCGTCGCCAGGATTAATATAGAATGCCGCCATTACAAACGCCTTTTTAAGGATAAGAAGACATAAGAAGGGGAAATACTATGACTTCAGTACTAAAAGCAAAAGCATATCCTTACATTGATTGTGATCCGGAGATCGCCGATGGAAAGCCAATAATTGCTGGAACACGGATTACCGTCAGATGCATTGCCGGCTATTATCAAATGGGAATGAGCACTGACGAGATTTTGACGACATTGGCCCATCTAACGCCCTCACAGCTACATTCTGCGTTAGCATACTATTTTGACCATCAAGTTGAAATTGATTTGGATTTGGGGGAATCTTCGGACGTAGAGTACTGGAAATCCCAGACTACACCACGCTCCAACCTAAAAAACTTGAACTCATGAAAATCCAGTTACTCCTTGATGAAGATGTGCATTCAGGATTGGCACATGCCTTGCGGAAAAGAGGATATGATGTGATTCACGCTCAGCAACTGGATAGGAAAGGAAGGTCCGATTTAGAGCAACTGTCTTTTGCAATAGAGCAAGAACGCTGTCTTTTTACTTTCAACGTGAAAGATTTTGTGAAACTTCACAACCAGTACGCAACAAGCCAACAAGAACACTGGGGGATCATTGTTTCAAAACAACTTCCATTCAGAGAAACCTTGTCAAGATTGTTGCGCGTGCTTCAGCGTACTTCCAAAGAAACGATGAAGAACTATTTGGATTTTTTGTAGGTTCATAAGAATATTGTAAAAAGCTGTAATAGTACCAAAGTTATATACCCCGAAGGATTGCTCGTCATACGAATGCAGGCAGGTGCCTGAAAATTAGGTCCGCAGGCATCTCCCATGCTTATATCGGGATTAGCGAGCAAAACTAAAATGGGTAAGCTTTTGTCATGAAAAACGTTAGAAAGCCATGTTGCAGGAAAAAAGAGAGTGGTACCAATTGACATGGGGGAGAGAGAGTTCTCGCTACCGTATGTATTACGGATATTCCGCCAATTTGGGTTCACTGACGATGAGATAGAGGAGTTACTTGGATAAGGGTGATGCCCACTAGAACGGCGGCTCCGTGAGTCATTTGAAGACAATTTCTTGGATAAATCCTGCCTGAAGAGTTTTCTCTGTGACTCTGTGCTCTCAGTGAGATACAAAAATGAGAGAGAAAGGAGATATCGAAATGCCTGTTCAATATGTTACTGACCATGCTGGAAATCCGACAGCAGTCGTTGTTCCCATTGATGAATGGGATGCGCTTGGTCTTTGATGAAAATGCATTTGAGGACTTGGCGTGGTGGATGTCATTTGACTCAAAGAAGGCAAGAAAAGTAATTTCATTATCCAGGAAACGAAACGGAGCCCATTTGCAGGCAGAGGTAAACTTTACCCCGTTAAATTCATGAGCATGAAGAGCGAAGCCCATTTAACTGGGGCAGTAAATCCCGTAAATCCTGTCTTAAAGATGGAATATCAGGACCTTACACAAACTATCATTGGATGCGCTTACAAGGTGTACAACACCCTCGGCTTCGGCTTCCTCGAAAGCGTCTACAAGAAATCGATGGTCGTTGAACTGACCAAGAACACGCAGGAAGTTGAAGAAGAAAAGCCCTTAAAGGTCTATTACGATGACGAAATCGTTGGTGATTTCTACATCGATTTATTGATCGAAAACGAAATCATAGTCGAGCTCAAATCCGTTGAAAACCTGGTGAAGGCCCACGAAGTGCAGTTGGTAAATTATCTAAAGGGCTTGAAAAAAGACATCGGTTTATTGATTAATTTTGGACCAACTGGTGTGGAAGTCAAACGCAAATACCGTAAACCTATCGTTAGACAGGATCAACAGGATTAACATGATGTTATATATTTCTTTATTCCACCGTGAGGTGGATTGGTCTTTCACAGTTTCGTCCCACCGGGGCCGCTTCCAGCCCGGAGGCTGGAAACTGTGAAACCAACAAATATCCAGTCAATCCTGTATATCCTGTCTAAAATAAGGAGGTGTTTAATATGCACACCAAAATAACTTCCTACAACATAGTTTTCCTGTCTATGATCCTGGGCCTACTCCTTATCCCTGTCTCCATCTCTTTGGCCCAATCAGAGGGGATCCCTCTCGAGAAGGACGTTTTCCTCGAATGGCCCATAATCTACCCCAAAGACCTCCCCGACCAGGTCACTTTCAACCTCTACGCCTCTCAAGACGCCTTAGCCCCCATCGCCACTCAGACGTTCCCAAGAGGTGCCTATACTGTGGAATTCGAATTCAGCAAATCAGACGGCCTTACCCTGGGCACCGTGGCCAGGTTCAAAGCCAACTTCACCCAAACCCTGAACCTTATCAATGCGAACGGAGAAACCCTTAAGCCCAAAGAACTCTGGACTGACCTCGCCCTCGATGGAACCTTAACAGGCACCAGGAAGCAGGTCTCCGACGACATCATGGTCCAACTTCTGCTCAACAGCGATGCCTCCATCTCCACCTATCTTACCCTTGTCTACAAAGGCGACCAGAACCCCATAACAACCATCTACCGCGACTTACCGCTATCCCTCAAGTCGTCAAATTCATCAGGTTTTCCCTTTAATAGTTACTTCAGCCCTGTCCTTGGCACCTACCCTAGCGGAACAGGTCCAGCTCCCTCGGACGTCGCAGGTTCTGATGGGCAGATTCAATACAACAACAGTGGTGTCCAAGCCGGTGCGAACCAGTTTTATTATGACGATATAAATCATCGTGTGGGCATCGGAACTGCAAGTCCACAGAAAAAATTGCATGTTAAAGGAAGCGATATTCTTGCGAGATTTGAAGGGGAAAACGAACCTGCCATCATTCTATTCGTTGATGGTAGTGAAACTGATCCAACGGGACGATGGGCCATTCAAGCTGGGATGGACGGCATTCACAATATTTTTAGTATTTACGAGTACACGGCACCTAATCAGGCAGGTTGGGCTTCCAGGTTTTGTATTCATGATGGTGGGAACGTAGGTATAGGAACTAGGAACCCATCCCATCGTCTTTCAGTGAACGGCGCAATTAAAGCGAGAGAAATCATGGTTACTAACACAGGCTGGTCCGATTTTGTCTTTGAAGGGAATTACAGGCTTCCACCCTTGAGCGAAGTCGAAAGGTTCATTTCCGAAAACAAACACCTCCCCGGAATTCCCTCAGAAGCAGAGGTGAAGGAAAAGGGTGTCACTCTCGGGAATATCAGTTCAAAACTGCTGCAAAAAATAGAAGAGCTCACCCTCTACGTAATTGACCTGAAAAAGGAGAATGAATCGCTAAAATCCCAGATCGCTGTAATTCATAAGAAACTAGAATCACAGAATTGACAACTGACGTGGTTCTGAAAGCACGGCAAAAGCTAACGGGCACGATAGGAAAACCCCTCGTAAATTCCCGGTGCCTCAGAACCAGTCAAAAGAAGTCTCTGTGACTCTGTGCGCCCTGTGAGAGATTGAGTTTTTGTTTGGACCAAAGGCTCTGAATAGCGCAAATGGCTTTTAATGTCTTTCCGATCGTGGACCTAAACATGACCCATTTTTAGCACAAACCAAGTCTCCTGCCTTGCTTTCGCATTCCTAATAATGCTTACCGTGATGAAGATAAGAATAATTGCCCTATACGTCATAGCTTTGTATGCCTCGATAGGTGTGTTTCATGATACCCCCAGGGTTTGCGCAGGACAAGAGGACATTGATTTTCTTCCTCAAATCCTTTCAATGCCGGATATTGATATTGATTCAGGCATTTTTTTTTCGGACCAGAATCCTGGAAAGGCAAGACTGATGCAAAGAATCCTTTTGCCCCACGGATACGAAGAAAAGATCGTGATAAACACAGAGTCCGGGGAAAGGATTAGAGTTCTCAATCTTAAGAAGCCGATCGAGAAACCAGTCGTAGAATTCAAAAAGATCAACCCCACAAAATATCGATTGCGTGTCCATAAGGCCAAGCGAGGCTTTCCTCTGATTTTCAGCGAGAGTTTTCATGAAGGATGGAAGGCTTATATTGTCAGGAGACAGAAGCTGGAGACCGGAGGTCAGAAGACAGGGGACGGCCTCCGGCCCCGCTTCCAGCCCGGCGGGCTTCCAGGCCGGAGGGGAGGGGCCTACGCCCTGGAGGGAGGACAGGGGACAGGGGACATAGGACGGATGACGGATGACGGAGGGATCAAGTCACAGAATAGAAACAAAATGATGTTAAGAGAATACAAAATTCTGGAGGGGAATGAAGAAGATCAGGTCAGTCTTGAAGAATTGAAGGTTTTTTTGGAGAAGGGGTTTGTTAGTGACCTGGGGGACGGCCAGCCAAAGGAAAGAAAGCATTTCCGATATCTTGGAAGTGGAGCTGAAAAACTGGACCACGTGGAAATATATACTATTGGTTTTATCTCAAAAAACCTGAATGGGACTATCCAGAACGACAACCTTCCAGAGGGGCATTTCTGGGAGAGCTGGTTGCCGGGCAAGTTTGTGGTGGATTGTCCCCGGACAAAAGGAAAAATCAGCGAAGAAGCGTGTGAAACTGATCCTGCTTCGTGGAAAATTGACAGAGGTATTATGAGCGATCTAATTGAATGGCCGGACATTTTTCACTGGCAGGTAAACGGGTATGCAAACAGCTGGTGGATTGATCCTGCCATCCTAGGTGGGCTGCCGGAGGCCTCAAGCAAACAGCAAGGCTACTACATCCTTAACCCTGATGGCACTATGGATTTTGAAGTTGTATTAGAGTTTTGGCCTCAGCGTTTGTATTATATAGGGCTGTTCATTAGCAGTACGACGCTGATTTTTTGTTTGATATATTTGATTTACAGATTCTCCATAACCAGGATCAGGGGAAACGCCGGACGGGTTGTACGACAGATTGAAAGATCAGGCTGAAGATTGGGATGCGACTTTCAAGGGGAAATTGTTTAGCTCCAGATTTGTTTTTCGAAGGACCTCGTGAAAGTTCTCGAAATTGTTGCATTCAAGCAAGTCTTGTGTTAGGGAGCCCTGAAATCTGTAAGATAGTGTCCGCTGAAATAAGGGGGTAGGGCTGTGAAAAAGGCTTTAGTGTGCGGTGCAGGTGGCTTCATAGGTGGCCATTTGGTTAAGAGACTGAAAAAAGAAGGGTTTTGGGTGAGGGGCGTGGATCTGAAATACCCTGAATTCTCAGAGACCGATGCTGACGATTTTGTAATCAGTGATTTGAGAGACCCCTATGTGTGTCGTAGTGTTGTTGACAGGCGTTTTGACGAGGTCTATCAACTGGCAGCGGACATGGGAGGTGCTGGTTATGTTTTTACGGGTGAAAATGACGCTGACATAATGCACAATTCAGGGCTAATAAACTTAAACATGTTGGAAGCGTGCCACAAGAGGAATGTAAAGAGAATTTTTTATTCCTCTTCAGCATGCGTCTATCCTGAATATAACCAGATGGACCCTGAAAACCCAAACTGCGCCGAAGACAGTGCTTATCCGGCAGACCCGGACAGTGAGTACGGGTGGGAGAAGTTATTCAGTGAACGACTTTATCTGGCTTTTGCCAGAAACCATGCAATGGAGGTGCGCATAGCCAGGTATCACAATATTTTTGGTCCTCAAGGTGCATGGTGCGACGGCAGGGAGAAAGCCCCTGCGGCCATTTGCAGAAAAGTGGCTGCCGCACCTGACGGCGGTGAAATTGAAATCTGGGGCGACGGAAAGCAGACCAGGTCTTTTCTCTATATAGATGAGTGTCTGGAGGGCACCCTTCGTTTGACACGGTCGGACTGGACTGGGCCGGTCAATATTGGATCAGATGAAATGGTTACAATTGACCAGCTTGCCGAGATGGCCATGGACATAGCCGGAAGAAAACTGAAGCTCAACCATATTCCCGGCCCACTCGGGGTGCGGGGAAGAAATTCAGATAACAGGTTAATAGAGAAAAAATTAGGGTGGAGGCCAACGCAACCCCTGAAGGTTGGATTGGAAGAAACGTACAGATGGATAGAAGCGCAGGTCAGAAGATCTGGCGAATCTGAGTGGTTTTAAGCGATACGAAAAGTTCCCAATTTTGATGAACAGTTCAAAGAAAATAACCAGTTCCCCTTTTGACCGGACAGCTACCACTTTGAAACCCTGGGAAACCCTGAAAAGCAGAGACCTGATGGAGGATATGCCTTGGTTGAAGTTGTCGGTCGAACACGTTCTGCTCCCTAATGGGACTGAAATAGAAAATTTTTATCAGATTCACCTGCCTGAATATGCGGTGGTTGTTGCCCAGACTCGTGAAGGTCTGGTCATAATGGAGCGCCAGTATAAACATGCAACCGGTGAGGTTATCCTCAATCTGCCAGCAGGGTATCTGGACCCTGACGAGACACCTGCGGCATGTGCGCGGCGGGAGTTACTTGAAGAAACCGGGTTCAAAGCGGAAAGCTGGCACCACTTAGGGACCTTTTGTGTTGATGGTAATCGGGGGTGCGGGAAGATGCACGCTTTTGTCGGGGTAGGTGCATTCCGGTTCTCGGAACCTTGCAGTGAAGAGGCGGAAGAACTGGAAGTTCTTTTGAGGAAACCGGAAGACGCCCTGAGATCTCTCCTTAACGGGGAAATAATTACAGTTGGGGCTGCTATAGCCCTTAGCCTGGCCTTCCTTTCTCCATCCTCTCCACTTTCCAAATCAAGAAAAGCCTCAGGAAGTCAGAAAGAGTAAATTATGACTAGAATCTCAGTTATTGGGTTGGGAAAGCTTGGTGCCTGTTCTGCAGCGTGCTTTGCGTACAAAGGTTTTGAAACCATAGGGGTGGATATAAACAAGGATTTTGTGGATTCTATTAACAGTGGACAGGCCCCGGTGCAGGAACCCAGGCTTCAGGAGCTGATTGACGTCTGTAAGTACAGGCTGCGCGCCACCCAGCATTATGGAATTGCCCTGAAAGAAACGGACATCACTATTCTTATAGTTCCCACACCAAGCAGAGAAGATGGACAGTTTTCGAACAAGTATCTAAAGGGTGCGCTTAAGGAACTTTCGAAGGCCCTAAGACACGTTAAGAAAGAACACCACCTTTTTGTCATTACATCCACTGTATCTCCTGGGAGCACAGAAAAGGAACTAATCCCTTTGATCGAATCTGTCTCAGGCAAAAAGCTGAATAAGGGTTTCGGCGTGTGTTACAATCCTGAGTTTATTGCCTTAGGGAGTGTTATCACCGATTTTTTGAACCCCGATATGGTCTTGATTGGTGAGAGCGACAAAAGGGCAGGGGACAAGCTTGAAAAGGTTTATAAGAACCTCTGTGAAAGTGATCCTTACATTGCTCGAATGTCTATAATTAGCGCAGAGATTACGAAGATAAGCCTCAATTCTTACGTTACAATGAAGATAAGTTTTGCCAACACCCTTGCCAATATATGTGAAGCAATCCCAGGGGCGAATGTGGATCACATCACAAAGGCACTTGGCGAGGACAAGCGGGTCTCTCCATATTATCTCAAGGGAGCCCTGAGTTATGGGGGGCCATGCTTTCCCAGGGACAACAGGGCTTTTACATCATTTGCTTCAAAATATGGAGTTGATGCCCTTCTTCCTAAAGCAACGGATGAAGTCAACCAAATTCAGGTCAGTCGTCTAACCGAGAGGATAACGGGGCAGATTGGAAACAGCAATAATGCCATAATTTCAGTCCTTGGCCTTGCATATAAACCTGACACGTCGGTAATTGAAGAATCTGCTGCCATAAGGCTCATTGAGGAATTGTTGAAGAAAGATTTGGAGGTAATCGTCTACGACCCGCTGGCAATGGATAATACGAGGGCATATTTTGGGGACAATATTCTCTATGCGGCTTCCGTAAAGGATTGCCTTTCAAATGCAAGCGTGTGTATCATTACACTTCCCTATGATGAATTTAAGTTAACCAGCGATAGCCTGTTGACTGAAAACCTCTCAACTGTAATTGATTGTTGGCGAATTGTTGATGCAGCAAAACTGCCAGAAAGGATCCGATATGTCGGCCTTGGAATATCAGCTGGCGAGTAATGGAGCAGGACCGCTGCTGAAATGAGAATACTGATAACAGGCGGATGCGGGTTTGTAGGCTCTTCCTTAGCGATCAGCTTTATGGAGCACCACGAAGATTATGAAATTGTCTGTCTTGACAATCTCAAACGCAGAGGAAGTGAGCTCAACATTAGCCGGCTTCGGGATTACGGGATAGAGTTCCTCCACGGGGACATAAGAGACAGAGAGGACCTTGAACCTATAGGAAAGATAGATCTGATTCTGGAATGTTCCGCAGAACCATCCGTCCTGGCAGGTTTTGACTCTTCTCCCGAATATGTTATCAACACAAATTTTGGCGGCACGATTAATTGTCTTGAATTGGCGCGTAAAACCAATGCGCCATTCGTTTTTTTTTCGACCAGCCGGGTTTATCCATATAAGTCTATTAATTCGTTGGATTACATAGAAACCGAAACGCGCTACAAACTTGTTGAAACGCAGAAAGTTAGGGGAGCAAGCAGTGAAGGGTTTTCCGAAGAGTTTTCCCTCGAAGGCCCCAGGTCCCTTTATGGCACAACCAAACTGGCATCCGAACTGATCATTCAGGAATACGTTGACATGTATGACGTTCAAGCGGTAATAAACCGATGCGGGGTGCTTGCGGGGTCATGGCAGTTCGGTAAGATCGACCAGGGCTTCGTTGTGCTCTGGGCAGGACACCACTTCTGGAAACAGGAGTTATCATATATTGGCTTTGGCGGTGAAGGCAAACAGGTACGGGACATACTGCATGTCAATGACCTGTTTCGGCTGGTTGATGCCCAGGTTCATGACATTGAAAAACACAACGGCCAGGTCTACAATGTGGGTGGAGGCAGGGAGATAAGCGTGTCTCTTAAGGAGCTAACCGCACTGTGCGAGGAATTCAGCGGCAACAGCATCAAAATAGGGAGAGAGATGGAAAACAGGCCCGGTGACATCAGGATCTATCTGAGTGACACAGGGAAGGTCAGGGATGCCACGGGGTGGAAGCCACGAATACAAGTCAGGGAGATAGTAAGTGAAATATTCGACTGGATAGAAAGAAATGAAACTGGTCTTAAGGGGGTACTTTATTGAATATAGCTTTAATAACAGGCTCAGGAGGCTTGGTAGGAAGTGAAGCCGTCGAGTTTTTTTCCATGAAGTTCGACCAAATTGTAGGTATTGATAACGACATGCGCCGGAAGTTCTTTGGCGCAGATGCCTCTACGTCTTGGAATATCATGCGGTTACAAGAGACTATTCCAAATTACAATCATCACGATATTGATATCCGTGACGAAAAGGCGGTGCATGCTATTTACTCCCAGTATAATAATGAAATCAAACTAATTGTACACTGCGCGGCACAACCAAGCCATGACTGGGCGGCCCGGGATCCAATGACTGACTTTACGGTTAATGCAAATGGTACGTT
This sequence comes from uncultured Desulfobacteraceae bacterium, assembly GCA_964639275.1. Classification (GTDB taxonomy): domain Bacteria; phylum Desulfobacterota; class DSM-4660; order Desulfatiglandales; family Desulfatiglandaceae; genus CAZXCQ01. The sequence goes on from CAZXCQ010000010.1 coordinate 27,742, forward strand.
AATTCTGCTTGAGATGACCCGGCAATATTGCCCGGAGGCTGTCTTCATTTTCTGCTCGACCAACAAGGTCTACGGCGACACCCCAAACTCCCTTCCGCTGGTAGAACTAGACACAAGATGGGAAGTTGACAAAAACCATCCCTATTACGAAAACGGTATAGACGAAAACATGCCTATTGACCACTGCAAACATTCCTTGTTCGGGGCAAGTAAAGTTGGAGCAGATATCCTGGTCCAGGAATATGGCAGGTACTTTGAAATGCAAACAGCTTGTTTTCGTGGCGGTTGCCTGGCGGGACCGAAACATAGTGGAACAATGCTCCACGGATTCTTGAGTTATTTGATGAAGTGTTGCATCACAGGGGAACTTTATACCATTTACGGCTACAAGGGAAAGCAGGTTCGTGATAACATCCATTCCTCGGATCTGGTGAACATGTTCTGGAACTTCTATCAAAATCCCAAATCCGGTGAAGTGTATAATGCCGGGGGCTCACGTCACTCCAATTGTTCCGTGTTAGAGGCGATTAGAATGTGCGAAGAAATTGTCGGCAGGAAGATGAATTCGACATATGCCGAAACCAATCGTATCGGTGATCATATCTGGTGGATTAGTGATGTGAGCAAGTTCAAGTCTCACTGTCCGAAGTGGGATTTCAAATATAGTCTTGAGGATATCCTGTTGCAAATCCATGATGAGATGTCGAGTCGGGGCTTTGATAATCGTTTGTAGGCAAGCATGCGGCATCCTGGCTCCGCCTTTGTATTACTAATCAGGCCTCAAAATGGACTGGACAATTGGATACATATAAAGAACGCGTATTTGATGACTGGGGTTACCATGATACAATAAACCCCACGTTAGTATCGATGGTTTCAGAGGAGGTCTGCAAGGCTGGGGGGGGAGGGAACATTCTTGATATCGGCTGTTCCACAGGTGCCTTGGGGAGGGCTTTGCGATCAAAATATGATGTTAAAATGTCCGGTATAGAGTTTTTTCCTGACGCAGCGCACGTTTCGCGGAACTGGTATGAAAACGTATATGAGATAGATCTTGAACAAGTAATACGAGGAGAACTGGATCTGACTAACATCATCAGAATTGGTCAGAGGTTCGATTACATCATTATGGGAGACATATTGGAGCATCTTTCATGTCCTGAAAAGGTATTAGAGGAGGTTATCCTTATTTTGAATCCTGTGGGGAGGCTATTTGTTTCATTGCCCAATGTTGCATATTGGCCTATTCGGTTAAGGTTGTTGTCCGGTGATTTTGCATACACTACGGATGGCTTATTTTGGCGTACAGCGAGTGGAATCTTGCACAGAGACCACTTGAAATTCTATACGCTCCGAAGCGCAAAGGATTTGGTTATAAGATCCGGTTTCCGCATATTGGAATTGAGAAACAATAATGGGACCAGACCTATGAGGTTTTTAGGGAAGTATTGGCCTTCGTTATTGGCGTTTCAGTTTGTGATGAAATGCAACTATATGGGAAGATAGTCGAAAGGGGTATTGTGATATGCAAATCCCATTAGTTGATTTAGGAGCGCAGTATCACGCAATTCACGAAGAGATAAGGAAATCCATCAGAGATGTACTGTCAAACTGTAATTTCATTCTCGGTGATGGGGTTGCGGAATTTGAGAAGACTTTTGCCGAATTCTGTGATTCAAAATACTGCATAGGCGTGGCTTCCGGTACCGACGCCCTTCATCTTGCCTTACGTGCTCTTGGAATAGGGGGAGGAGATGAGGTAATTACCGCTGCCAACACGTTTGTAGCCACAGCGCTTGCTATATCATATGTGGGCGCCAGACCTGTATTGGTTGACGTTGACCCAGAAACCTATAATTTGGATCTAAGGCAAATCGAAAGCAAGATAACACCCAAAACGAAAGCCATCATCCCTGTTCATTTGTATGGTCGGCCGGTTGATATGAATGAGTTAATGAGTTTGGCTGAAAGGCATAATTTGAAAGTGGTTGAAGACGCCTGCCAGGCACACGGTGCAACTTGGGATGGAAGGAAAGTCGGCTCATTTGGGATTATGGGATGCTTTTCGTTCTATCCGGGGAAAAATCTTGGGGCATACGGAGACGGCGGTGCAATTGTCACTTCTGATGAGGGGTTGTATGAAAAACTGAAAATGCTGAGAAACTATGGTTCGCCAAGAAAATATCACCATGACTTCATAGGGTATAATAGCAGGCTGGATTCCATACAGGCAGCTGTTTTGAATGTGAAGTTAAGGCATTTGGAGGGATGGAATGGTAAACGCTTGACCAATGCAAAGCTTTATAATCAAGCACTTGATGGAGTCGGTGACCTTGTGCTTTCAAACCTCCAAGGAGTTGAATCGCACGTTTTCCATTTATATGTCGTGCGAACAAAAAAAAGGGACGAGCTTTTGAAATATCTTAATGATAATGGAGTCCAGGCCGGAATTCATTACCCAATTCCAATATATTCTCTGAAAGCTTATTCAGACCTTGGACAAACAGGTTCGGATTTTCCTGTGACAGAAAGGCTTTCAAGAGAGATCTTGTCGTTGCCCATGTACTCGGAGCTCACCGGGACTCAAATTCGTAAGGTGAAAGATGTAATTGTGAAGTTTTTTGAGGAAAGTCAGTCGTGATTAGAATGGGAATTATAGGTCTGGGTCACTGGGGTCCTAACTATCTTAGGAATTTCAGGGCGATGGAAAACGTGGAGGTTGGCTGGTGCTGTGATTTGCTGGATGAAAACCTGTCTAAGGCAAGGGAATTCCCAGAGATGTTGGTGACAAAGAATTATGAAGAGGTTCTTAACGACCGATCTACCGGTGCTGTGGTTGTTGCAACGCCCGCCACCACACATTACAAGATTGTGAAGGAATCCTTAAACGCAGGAAAGGATGTCCTGGCCGAAAAGCCTCTTACGTTGGAACCGACAGAAGCCCTTGAATTATGCGAGTTGGCAGAAGAACAGAAAAGGATATTGATGGTCGGGCATACCTTTATATACAACCCTGGCATTAGAAAAGTCAAAGAAATTATCGATGAAGGGGAACTGGGGCAGATTTATTATTTGAATGCTACACGCACTCACCTTGGTCTGATAAGGGACGATGTGAATGCTATTTGGGATTTAGCGCCCCATGATATATCAATAGCTAACTATCTGCTGGGTGAAACTCCTGTTGGGGTGAATGCGGTAGGCGCATGTTATCTCAGGGAGGGGAGGGAAGATGTTGGATTTATTAACCTGATTTATCCCAATAAGGTAATAGCAAACATCCATGCAAGTTGGGCGGATTCAAATAAAGAGAGAACAGTAAGGGTTGTTGGTAGCAAGGCCCGGGTTGTCTTTAATGACCTTGATAATCTCGAGAGAGTAAAGATTTATAAGAAAGGAATAAGGGTTTCTGAAAAGTATGATGATTTTGGCGGATTTCAATTGAATTTGAGAGACGGCGATATAATTTCGCCTGTGTTAAAGCTTTATGAGCCACTTAGCAAAATGTGCTCACATTTTGTTGGTTGTGTGGAAAGTAGAGAACGGCCAATAACAGATGGATACAGTGGATATGAAGTTGTAAAAGTGATGAAGGATGTTGAAAAATCAATTCACATGAATGGTCAAATTGCAGAGTGGACCAAGACATAAATAATATATATTTTGACCTGGATGGGCCAATAATAGACGTCTCAAGGCGATATTTTTTTGTTCATAAAAGCATTTGCCATGAACTTGAGGTTGAAACCAATTTACTGTTTAGGCCGTATTGGGAAAAAAAACGAACTAAAACGCCATTGCATGATATTCTGGGTGTTGAAGAGCATGATATTTTGGCGGACAAATATATAAAGAAATGGTTTCAACGTATTGAGGAAAGAGACGCTTTACGGCATGATGAGATATTCCCGTATGTTTATGGTGTCTTGGAGCATCTTAAAAGGAGATATAGTCTGATTTTGGTGACTTTAAGGAGGAATCGAAACAATGTGTTAAAGGAGATCGATGATTTAGATATTGGTAAATATTTTAAAAAAATTCTTGTTGTAAAACATGATCAAAAATCCCCGGAAATCCTAAAATACGAAACTATTGTTTCATCATCTAATTCTAGAGGAAGGTGTATATTTGTGGGTGATACCGAGGTTGATATGAAGGCTGCAAAATTGCTGGGCATGACAAGCGTAGGAGTTCTTTCGGGTATAAGAGATGAGATATTCATGAAGAGATTGAACCCTGATTATATCTTGGGGGACATCAGGGAACTTATAACGGTGATGGGGTTATGAAATCAATAAAGGTTGTAATAATGTCTGCAGGAGCCGGTCCTGCTATAGCTGTTATCAAGGCACTGAAAAGGCAGAAGGAAATCCCTGTTGAAATCATAGCAGTGGATATGGATAGAACAGCTGCTGGGCTGTACCTTGCTGATGATTTCGTTATTGTGCCTCCGGTAGATGAAGATAGGTTTATAGATTTCATGATTGGAGTTTGTAAGCGGAGAAGCGTGGATTTTCTGGTTCCAATTTTTGATATTGAAACGCCTGTTTTTGCTAAGCACAGGGATTTGTTCAAAGAAGAGGCAAGCGTCGAGGTTTTGGTGAATGACTATGATGTTATTTCGGTGTGTAATGAGAAGAAAAAAACTTATAATTATTGTCTAGAAAACGCCGTTTTGGCCCCCAGAATATTTTCCCATGAAGAGCTGGAAAGTGGTCGGGTCTTGTTCCCCTTAATTCGAAAACCAAATTTTGGGATAGGCTCGAAGGGAATAATCGTGATTAGGAGTGAAAAGGAGCTCCAAACAATATTGCCATTGGAAGACGGTTTTTTTCTTCAGGAATATGTCGAAGGAACAGAATACACAATTGACAGCATTTCTGATTTTGATGGGCGGTGTCTGGCCGCATTACCAAGAGAACGTATGGTTGTGAAGGCCGGTCAGACTGTAAAAGGAAAGACTGTGCTGAACCCTGAACTAATGCGGTACGGAAAAAGAGTAGCAGAGATATTTAAGATAAGGGGGCCTGGTTGCTCTCAATGCATTGTGAGAGATGGCACAATTCATTTTATAGAGATGAATCCTAGATATGGTACAGGGGTGTCTTTGAGCGTTGGGGCCGGGCTGAATATTCCGTTATTACATCTAAAGCTGGCGCTAAGACAAGATATCTCGGAACGAGAACTAGAATTTCGCGGTAATTGTGTAATGACACGCTATTGGGAAGAGATATTTACCAATGATGGACACCTGGGTGTAAATGGGGTAGTTTGAAATGAAGATTTTTTTGACTGGGGGAGCAGGTTTTATAGGCTCCCATATTGCTGACTCCCTTGTTCAAGACGGGCATGAGACTATAATCTATGATGATTTCAGTTCAGGTCACAGGGATAATCTAAAAAATGTTACGAATAATGCTCAGATCGTTATAGGTGATATCCTAGACAAAGAGAAGCTTTTTGATTTATGCCCTGAAGATGTTGATATAATATCTCACCAGGCGGCACAGCTTGAGATCTTTGGTTGCATAGATGACCCGGTTATGGATCTAACAACAAACGCGGTGGGTACAATCAATATCCTGGAGCTTGCAAGGAGAAAAAATGTCTCAAAAGTAATTATTGCCTCAAGTGCATGTGTTTATGGCCAGGCAAGATATGTTCCCCAAGATGAAGAAAAACACCCCACCATGCCCAATTGGCCGTATGGCGCAAGCAAGCTTGTAGCAGAGCATTATGCTCGAATTTATATGGAGTCTTACGGTGTCAGGACGGTTAATTTAAGATACGGGATTGTTTACGGTCCAAGGGAATGGTACGGCAGAGTGCTGACCATGTTTCTAAGTCGTATTTACAATGGATTGGCCCCGGTGGTGTTTGGGAAAGGCGAATGCTTAAGGGATTTCGTGAGTGTCCATGATGTTGTTAATTTTCATAATAAATGCTTAACCAACGATGATGTGGTAGGGAAATCCCTTAATGTTGGCACTGGACTTGGAACAAGCGTTCGAGATTTAGCAGAAATGATTTGCAGAATATTGACTGGCGGGGAAATGGTGCCTATTTATGAAGATGTCCCTGAGGGCGAAGCTTCATCCAACATGCCGACAAGAAGAAGAATCCCTCGGGAACTGAAGCAGATGGTTTTGGCTTGTGAGCTTGGGAACAAGATATTAGGATTCGAAGCAAGGATCCCTTTGGAAAAAGGTGTAAGGGAGGAATATGAGTGGCTTTGCAAGAATCCGGATAGGTGGGATATGAATGGGTTGGTGAAGGTCTAGGATAATGGAAGAACTGCCTAAAGTCAGCTTTGTTTTGCCAGTTCTTAACGGTGGGAAATTATTGCATACATGCTTAAGTAGCATTAGAGAACAAAACTATCCTCAGAACAAGATAGAAATTGTTGTTGCTGATGGTGGATCTGTTGATGATACGCTCATAATATGTGAGGAATATGATTGTGTGATAATGAACAATCCTCGCGTGAGGGCTGAATACGGGCACGAAATCGCCTTTGCACGTGCAAAAGGCGAGATGCTGTTTATTTTTGCGGCTGACAATAGTCTCCCAAGGAGAGACTGGGTTAGTCGAATGGTGCAGCCCTTTGTTGAGGATCCCGAGATTGTGGGTGCCTATACTCACATAGATCCAGCCGAATGGGACAATAGCTTTAACCGTTACTACTGTTTACTTCACGTGGAGCCGTTTACGTGGTTTGTTTTTAAGAATACCGTTCAGCCAAAACTATTCCATATGGAATACAAAGTAGTAGAAAAGAGAGAAAACTATACTATTTTTGATTTCCCGCTTAAGAGATACCCTCTGATCGCTTGGGCGCAAGGGTTTGCCATAAGAAAGGGTTATAAGAGGAAAGAAAACACTTTTGGTGACGATATCTTGCCCTTTATTCAGATGGTTGAAGAAGGCTGTAAGATAGCATATGTACCAGGGGCTGGTATATACCATCACCATTTGAAAGGATTTGGGGATTATCTGAATAAATATCGACACCGAGTTAGAAACAGCCTTTATCAGGATGATATCGGATTTGATAACAGGGCCAGGTATCTGTCGCTGTCACGTAAGCTCAGAAAATATCTGTGGCTTATCTATGGCTGCACATTTATTGGCCCTGGTTTAGACAGCATAAGATGGTACTTAAGGGACAGTGAAAAATGCTGGTTTTGGCACATTCCGGCATCTGTTGCACTGTCTTTATTGATTATTTATGAAGTCTTGAAGAAAAGGACTTTTGATGGAAGGTCACAGTAATGATAGCGGTAAATTGTGCGTGACGGCTGCCTCTAAGAACCACAAATTCTACTCTGATCAATTTGCTTGTGCTCATTTCGGGCGGCGGTGGAAAGAGCTAATATAAGGTTCATCTCAATAGATTATTTTAAAAGAACCGGAGTGAGTAATATTAGACCCATTTATGATTTTGTGGGCTTTATGTTACTTGTACTTAAGATAATATCTTTTTTGAGACCATTGAGGTTTTATTTGCCTGTTTCGGTGCTTTTTCTGGTGGCCGCCGTGTTGAGGGGGATCAGAGACGTTGCTGTTGTTAACAGTGTTGGATCCGTGGCCGTCCTCTTATTCTTAATTCAGACTTTTCCAGGTCAATATTGGTGCCATAATTGGGGCTTCAGTGTTGCTAAAATGCTAACGCAATATTAATGCCTGGCTCGATTAGATCCGTTATGTTATTGATTTTGTTCTGACTTAAGAGCCAATTCTTTTTAATGGCTGGAAATATCAGTAATCGCTAAATCTTATTCTTTTCTGGCTTATGAGTATAAGGGAAATGATAAGCATCCCTCAGTCACTGCTATTTCCCTTCAAGGATTTGATCCTAATCCGTAACCAGTTGAATGTAAAAGGATATTTTAGTTATTGCGCTTTCCCACATCTTGCCCATCAAGCTACAAAGAATGTCCGTTTTCCGTGAAAGTCAAAAAAGACCTTGCAATCCAATAGAATATGGGATATTATTTTCATGATACAGATATTGCAGGAATTGGCGGAGATTGAATACTTTTTTGAGGATACGGATAAGATGGTTTTTACGGACTCCACGTGGAAGTATTTTTCACAGATTCCGTTCCGAGTGAGAGCGGCTTTGGCCAATTCCCAATCGTCAGTGCCGTTTGAATATGAAGATGAACCGTTTTTTGAAGCCTATGATGCGCTTTATTCTATGTGGGCCACCGGAAAGAGCCAACGGGCTGTTGCCGATTCTCACAAGATAAGCAGACAGAAAATGAAGGAGTTGGAGCAATCCTTCATAGATTGTGGAACCGTAGGCCTTTTGCCGGAGCTTTCTTTTGTCCCTATCGACTCGCGTCTTGAACAGCTTATTGTTTTGATCAAACGATGCCGGCCCCATGAAAGATCCAGTCATGCACTTCGACTTGCTGAAGCCCTTGAAATACGTGGAGGGAACCTGGAGAAAATTCGTCTGGTTCAACGATGCCACGGATATGGCCATCGAATAAGTGATACAGACATCGCGTATTTCCAAGATCTTCAGCATATCCTCAATTCGATAGCCAGGCAAAGGACGAAGAAGAGCCTTATGCATGATGCCGGGGATAAGACAACGTCCTTTTTCAACTTTAACCGGGATCATCTTCAACAGCGTGTGGAGTTGATGAAAGCCCTTTCTCAAATCTCCAAGAAGCGACAAATTCGGCCTGTCCTGACTACCTTCGGGGTTTCTCCGAATCGTTTTTATGTGCTTAAAAATCGATATATGATTTATGGCGTGTGGGGCCTTGTGGATCTTGTGCAACAGGGACGGACCGGAGAAAAGATCTCTGCTGAACTGGAGCTTCAAATCATTGAACAGCGGCTCATGGATCCTTCCCTCTCCGCCACCAAAATGATGAAGAAATTGAATCTGAAGTGCTCAAAGGCCAATGTGCAAAAAGTGTATAAACGCTGGGGATTGGCGAGGTTTAAAAAACCGGTTCTCATACGGGGTGTTCTTGCCGGTCCAGTTCCCAACAAAGTCCGTCGCAAGGCATCTGAAGCGAACCAGTCGATTAAATCAAGGATGCCGGATCTGATTCAAAAGGCAAGACTCAAGGTGAATCTGTCCTTCACACGTTTTATCAAAGCCCTGTCCCACCGAAAAGTCTCGATCAGCAACCCCGGCGCCATTATTGCTGCACCTTTTCTGGATCAATTAGGAGTTGTGGAAGCACTGCACACCTATGGGCCGGACAATTCTGGCCCAACCGATATTACAAATAACATTATTGTGAATGTCTTGCGCATTATTGCAGGTTTCCCCACCATTCATGACTATACCATGAACTCGGATCGGTCTGTAGCTATTGCGGCAGGCCTTTGTTTGAATCCCACGAAAAGCCGCTTTTATGACTCCTTTGACGATCTGCGGTTTGATAATCTGCAGGCGTTGCGAAACGATGCAGCCTGCAGGGCCAGAGAGCTCAATATCATTGAAGGCAAACAGATTGCCATTGATTACCACTGTGATCCTTGCGATAGCCGATACCCTGAAGACAAGGCACTGTCAAAGTCCCCGGATAAAAAAGGGGACCTGGTGTATGCGCATCGGCCCCAGATCATCTGGGACAGCATGACCAACACCATCATTAACATCGCATACTGTGAAGGCAGGTCCCGTGCCACCTCTGCATTATATAAGTTTTGTGAAGACAATCTTTTCAAAATTATTGACATAGATGCGATCGAAGAGATCTACGCCGATTCCGAATACACCGGCGAAAAGCAGTTAATTTACCTCATGATTCGATCTGAGTCCGATATCACGATGTGTTTGAAACAAAATCCGAAAATCAAAAAATGGAAAGAGGAAACCATCAAGCAAGACAGGTGGCAGGACTATGAAAAAGATTATCGGATTGCAACCCGTGATTTCATTTTGCCAGAAACCGGCAAGGGGTTTCGGTTTATTGTCAAACAGAACAAAGAAACCATGGAAACACGATGCTTCGGGAGTACCCACACCGACTACACCCCTGTGAAAATCCTGAACTCTTACCACATCCGGTGGCCGGTTGAGACAGGCATCAAGGATCTAATGGAAAACTATTTCCTGAACAAGCCCACAGGGACATCGCCTGAAAAGGTGGAGGCCCATTATTATTGCGTCATGCTTGCCAGGATGACCATTGACTATTTTCGTTCGGTGCTTTGCTCTCCACAATGGCAAAGCCCGGAAGACTGGAAATGCGTCTTATCCACCATCCGAACCAGCATGTTCAGCAATCAGAATTGCGAATTAAGCCGTCATGAATCGGGGGACCTATTATTGACCTTTTTGGACGGTGATCGTTATGGTATAAAAATGGAGCTTGCCAGACGAATGGAACAGAGACGAATTGCAGGATTGAATAAGGTCTCTTGGTGGGGCAATCTCGGCGTTCGAATTCAAATCAAAGATCAGTATGAATTCTGAAAGTGGTACTGCATGATTACCGGATATTTGAAATAAACATTGCGTTTAATTAAGATCTATGGTAAGATTCCATGAAACCAAAGGATTCTTTGTTTTCGAAATGGGGATCTTAGCCGTATGGATGCGAAAAAAGTTACCACAATTTTTAAATGGGTTGAACGAATTAAAAAATCAACCCTGTCGATTTCAGAGTTCTTTGACAAACATGACACACCTTTCAGCAGAGCGCAATATTTCATTTATAAACAACGATTGGAGGAATCCGGACCGAGCGGACTAATTGATAAACGTTGTAAAGGGGGAAATCGAAAGATCACCCTCGATGAAGAAGCCTTTCTAAGAGGCATCCTAAAGAGAGATCCGGAGGTTGCCTTAGGGTGGCTGAAGAAAGCGCTTATCGATGAATTTGGCCGCGAAATCAGTCTGTCCGCGATTAGTCGGGCCCTGACGCGGATAGCACCAGATCGTAAGATGAAGGTCGGCGGAAGGCCGCAAATAAAGAAGCCCAACATAGAGCAAAACCCAATGGGCGGCTTTGAACTGATTGTTGCCATGGCGTACCATTTGGGATGGCCCCAAAAGACGGCAGACGTGATTTTGGAGGCGATTGATGCACTGAAAAAGGAGAATCAGTTTGAGCCAACCGGTAACGAAAAGGACAAGAAGGGCAGAAATAAGAGCGGGAGATTCACTGTTCGTTACGACAAAAGAAGAGATGTGAGGGCAAATAAATTTGCGTCGATATCGGAAAAACGTCAGGCTAAAAACTGGCATTCAATGAACATTGTCAAAGACAGTCATGAGACGATTGCTCGAAAGAGTTTAGCTATCTTATCGCTGCCCGTTGTTACAGGCAATGGACAAGTTCGCAATGTCAACTTGGCCCAGGGACAGGCCCTGGCGCATTTTTGTGGTTTCAATTACAAGCAGAGCTCCATTTCAAAGTATTTTGCCGAACTCAAGTATTTGGGGGTATCAACGCGGCTTCTTGAAGGACTGCCGGAATTTTGGCGCGTGTGCTGGGGAGATGCTGTTGGAGACTCAATGATAGGCCCATTGTTGTGTTATTATATTGATGGCAATACAAAAGCGATCTGGTCTTCAAATCGTGTAAAGAAAAATAAAGTGACGATGCTGGGCCGAGTCATGGGATGTTTGGAACAGGTTTTTATCCATGATGGACTAGGTCATCCGATCTACTTTGAGACCTATTGCGGTCAAGGGCCGACAGGGGAGAAGGTACTTGGATTGTTTGAGAAAATCGAGAGTGTAATTCTGCAAGCTCCGCGCTCCAGAACGAGAATATTTAGAGCCATTGTCATGGACGGGGCGAACAATAGTGTGAAATGCCTGCGGGCATTTGCCGCCCAAGACAAGTATCACTATATTACCACATTAGATGATAATCAATGCAACGATAATCGTGTTCGAAGCCGCAGTTATCCCACCCGCTATCGATATGGTGATGCGACGTTGCGAGACCTGGAAATCGAGATGGAAGATTCGGATGAAAAAGGTTACTTGATTGTCACTCGTGCGATAAAAATTGATTGGGACAATGGCAAGGGGACGCTCATTTTGACCAGTCTTCCACGCAGTATACTCGATGCAAGCGAGATTGTCTTTTCCTATTTCAGGAGATGGCCTGCCCAGGAGTTGCCATACCGATATGAGAAAGCGACCGTATCCCTTAGCCGAGTAGCGGGATATGGGAGAAAAAAGGTGGACAATCCACGCCAACGCGAGAAACAGGAAAATCTTGCCCGCAAGATAGCAACTCTCAAAGAGCAACTGCAAGATGATATTGATAAAATCAACGTTCACGAACAGGCAATAAGAAAACTTATACCAAAAGGGCAGCGGCTTCGTGCAAAGACCAAGATAGTTGATGGCAAGCGCGTAGTGCCCAATGAAATTAGCGATGAATTTAAACGATATGAAAAGAAAATCAGAGACCACCAAAAGGCAATCAAGGCCATAGAAAAGGAGCATAAAAAAGAATTCAAGTCGCTGAGCAAAAGTCAACGGGAGTGGCTACGTCTGCAAGGAAAAGAAATTGATTATGCAATCGACGTAGAACTGGACCAGATTCTAACGTACTTTCGAGCAAGCCTGGCACACCTATATGCCTATTTTATCCATTTCTTCTTAGCAGAAGAGCCAATCAGTATGGTTTCGCTGCTTCATCGAGTCATTCATTTACAGGCGACTGTGGAAGAAACCAAATATGTCAGAAACATTGTCTTGCAAGCCAATGAGCAGGATCTCACTATGATGAAACACCTGTCCCGTGTAATAGAGAAGGTAAACGCATTTAAAATCAACGGCCCGAGAGGGAGGATAATGAATTTTTCGCTGGCATAGTCTTAACTAAACACAATGTTTATCCTGCTTATCCGAAAGTCATGTACTGAAAACGCCCATCTTCTGTGGTAGTGGGATCGTCCTGGAAAAGTCTGTAATTTCCATACACGCCTTTTTCTTTGGGCTTTTAGCGGACCTGATAGTGGCGAAATATAGGAGAAATGATTACATGATGGGAAATAACGATTTGAAATAGCAGCGAGCCTATGATGGCATGTTTATTTTTAGGTTCCGCATAAAAGTTTTATACGATTTGAAGATATACATGTGGTGTAGACGCGCAGTAACCTTCCCCGCCTCCCAGCATCAGAGTTGAACCGCAAAATCATATAGGTAGTGTCCATCGAGAAACAGGCGATTTTCAGATGCTTAGCGATTTGCGACCCAGATCGTTTTGCTCTGATGCCCATCAATAGCGGGTTTCGGGCGTTTTTATGAACTCACTTAT
>CAZXCQ010000011.1:0-40654 GCA_964639275.1 uncultured Desulfobacteraceae bacterium
CCTCACGGGGTTTACCGGCAACGTAAACTTTGGGCATGCCCTTTTTATTGGGGGGGCGGGGTTTGCCGGTGCACTCTTGAATTTGCACCTCGGCTGGGGGCACTGGCTGACACTCCCGATTGGGGGACTCATAGCGGCATTCTGCGGGTTGGTGGTCGGTTCATTCACCCTGCGGCTCAGGGGTCCTTATTTTGCAGCCGTGACCTTCTGTTTCGCCGCCTTACTCTATAAATGGATTATGATCAGATACGAAATCTTCGGTGGGGAGGAAGGGTTGTCGGGTATCGACTGGCTCTCGGAAACAGCCCTGGGGAATTACTACTTCTCGGGGATCCTAATGATTGCGGTCATATTCTTTCTCTATCTCCTGTCAAAGTCCTCTTTTGGTCTGATCCTGAGATCTATCGGGGAGAACGAGATGGCCAGCGAGGGTTCGGGTATCAACACCACGTTCTATAAGATCGTCGCATTTATGATCAGTGCGTTTGTCGCCGGGGTGGCTGGGGCGATGTATGGCCACGCACAGATGCACGTGGGACCGGAGATGGCCCATGACTCCCTGTCGGGCCTGGTGATCATTATGGCTGTGGTAGGCGGCATGGGGAGCATCATTGGACCGATCATCGGGGCATATCTCCTTACACTGGCCAATGAGTCTCTCAGGTTTCTGGGGGAGTTTCGCCTCTTGATTTACAGCGGTGCCGTGGTTGCAATCATCCTGTTCGCCCCGAAGGGCCTGCTGGATATCTTTGCCCGCGGATTTCGTCGCATTGCGGGCCAGGGAAAATAGACGATACCGTCAAGCACGGGGATTTAGGGGAGTCTTGGCATGGAAACCATCCTTGAAATCAAGGAACTGAGCAAGGCCTTTGGCGGGATCCAGGCATTGAGCAATTTTGACATGGAGGTCCGTCAAAGGAATCTGATCGGTCTGATAGGACCCAACGGGGCAGGAAAGACGACCATTTTCAATCTGATCACCGGATTTATCAAACCGGACTCAGGGGATGTCTGGCTAAAGGGGGAAAAAACGACCCACCTGAAACCATTTCAGATTGTGAACCGAGGTATGTCGAGGACCTTTCAACTGGTGGACCTGTTCAAGGAGATGACGGTCCTAGAAAACGTGATGGTCCCCTGTTTTTCTCATCGGGCCAGAGAGCGAAGGCCCGATGGCAAAAAGCCCTGGAAGGTTGCCATTGAATTCCTGGAAGAAATCGGCATGGCAGATCGTTTCAACGAGCTGGCAAAAAACCTTCCATTTGGTGAATTACGGTTGCTCGATATTGCCCGTGCCATGGCAACCGAACCTGATATTCTCCTTCTGGATGAACCCTTTTCAGGACTTGATGCGGAGGATGCTGCAGTCCTCTCACAGGCCATCCAGCGGATGCACGAAAAAGGCCAGACCATGATCATTATCGAACACCGCCTCAGGGACCTCCTGAAGCTGGTGGAAAGCGTGGTGGCCATCGTCTTTGGGCAAAAGATCGCTGAGGGCACACCCGACGAGATCATGAACAATGAGAGAGTGGTCAATGCCTACCTGGGAGAAAGGAGACAGTAAATTGTATCTTCTGGAGGTAAAGGACATCCGGGTCCTTTATGGAAAGGCCATCGCCTTAAACGGTTTGAGTATTCGGCTGAACTCCCAGGAACTGGTTGGGGTGATCGGCCCCAACGGAGCCGGAAAGACAACCCTCTTGAGGGCCATCTCGGCCGTGGTCCCGGTGCAAGGGGAGATCCTGTTCAATGGAGAAAGGATAGATCATCGAAAACCCCACGAGATCATCCGCATGGGGGTCATCCACTGCCCGGAAAGAAGACAGCTTTTTGCCGAGTTTACCGTTTCCGAAAACCTGGAGATGGGGGCGTTTCTGAGAAATGACAAGGAAGAGATCCAAAGGGATCTGGATCATGTATATCACCTGTTTCCCGTCCTAAAGGTACGTCACTCCCAGGTCTCCGGGACCCTCAGCGGTGGGGAGCAGCAGATGCTCGCCATCGGAAGATCCCTCATGGGCAGACCCCGGCTGTTTATGATGGACGAACCCGCTATGGGGCTATCTCCGATGGTGAAGAACGACCTCGCTGATAGCATCGTGGATATCTGGAAATCTGGTATCACCATTCTGCTGGTTGAGCAGGATGCCACCCTCGCCCTGGAGTTGACCCAGAGGGTCTATATCCTGGAACATGGCAGGATCGGTATGGAAGGGGCGAGCAAGGAACTCAGGGACAACGAGGAAGTCAAACGTGTCTATTTCCAGTTGGCCTGATGGGGTCTTCTCCATGACGACAAATGCGGGCAACGGCATAAACCAATGCGACCTTGCGTGCATAGGTCTCGCGTTTTCAGGAAGAGGATTGGTGATTGGCGATTGAAAAACAATTGGATGACCAGCTCACGACGATGAATGACAACCTGAAACCTGAAACCTCATTACGCAAAGGAGGATTGAAATGAATCCCCAGAGCGAACTCAAGCTCCAGATGTATCAAACCATGTTGCGGATCAGACGATTTGAAGAGAAGCTCGTCGAATTGAAGGCACACGCTGCCATCCCGGGGCTGCTTCATCTTTATATAGGCGAGGAGGCAACAGCCACGGGAGTTTGTGCGGCCCTCCGGCCAAACGACTTCATCACGAGTACCCACAGGGGACACGGGCATTGTATCGCCAAAGGGGGAAAAATTTCGCGGATGATGGCCGAGCTCTTTGGTCGTATCCCGGGCTATTGTAACGGTAAAGGCGGTTCTATGCATATCGCTGATCTCAAACTCGGGATTTTGGGGGCAAACGGCATCGTCGGTGCGGGAATGCCCATAGCCGGGGGGGCGGGTCTTTCTATCAAGATGCGAGGGATGGATCAGGTGGTGGCCTGTTTTTTTGGAGACGGCGCCGCCAACCAGGGGGCCTTCCATGAGAGCCTAAATATGGCGGCCCTCTGGAAGTTACCCGTCATATATGTATGTGAAAACAATCAGTATGCCATCTCGGTCGCCCAGGGCAGGAGTACCCCGATCCGAGATGTCTACCTGAGAAAAGATGCCTATGGCATGCAGGGCTGCATGGTAGACGGTAATGACGTCATGGCGGTTTACGAGGCAGCGGAGGCTGCGGCCCAAAGGGCCAGAAATGGGGAAGGCCCTACCCTCCTGGAGTGTAAGACCTACCGCTGGCGTGGTCATTATGAGGGAGAAGCGGACCGGACCTACACGTACCGCAGTGCCGAGGAAATAGAAGCGTGGAAAAAGAAATGTCCGATAGAGCGGTTTCGCAGACGGTTGCTGGAAGAAGAGACCTTTTTGCCGGAGGACTTTGACCGGATCGATCTTGAAATCAAACAGGAAATCGAAGCGGCGATTCGATTCGCAAAGGACAGTCCGTTTCCAGACCCTGAAGACGCCCTGAAAGGCCTGTATGCCGCGTAGAGGAGGATAGCCCCATGAGAGAAATCACATTTGCAGATGCCCTGATCGAGGCCCTTACCGAAGAGATGCGTCGAGATGAGCGGGTCTTTATTATGGGCGAGGATGTGGGCCGATTTGGCATGATATATGTGGCCAGACCTCAGTTGTGGAAGGAATTCGGGGATGAGCGTGTGAGGGACACACCCATCTCGGAGAATGCCATCGTGGGGTTTGCCCTCGGGGCAGCCATAACCGGCATGCGGCCGGTCGCCGACATCATGTTCTGTGACCTGATGGCCGTTGCCATGGATCAAATCGTCAACCAGGCAGCCAAGGTCCGTTACATGTTCGGCGGAGATATCAAGGTGCCGCTTGTCATCCATTCATCTCTTGGGGGACTGCGAAATGCGGCGGCCCAGCATTCTCAGAGTCTTGAGTCATGGTTTACCCACGTCCCCGGTCTAAAGGTTGTTTTGCCATCAACGCCATCGGATGCCAAAGGGATGCTCAAGACCGCCATACGAGATGATAACCCCGTCCTTTTTTTTGGCCATCAACAACTGATGCCTTTCAAAGGCCCTGTCCCGGAGGGAGAGGCCCTGATCCCTTTTGGGGTGGCCGAAATCAGAAAGGAAGGGGAAGACCTGACAGTCGTATCTTATTCACTGATGGTCCACAAGGTCCTTGCAGCCGCTGAAGAGCTTGAGAAACAGGGCATCCACATTGAGGTGATTGATCTCAGGACACTCAATCCGTGGGACAAAAAGACCGTTCTCAAATCAGTGGAAAAGACAGGAAGGCTTCTCATCGTCCACCAGGCGACGACCACCAGTGGATTTGGGGCGGAGATCGCCGCCACCATGGCACGGGAAGGATTCGAGTTCCTGATTGCCCCGATCCATCGCCTTGGGGCACTGGATGTGCCCGTGCCCTTCAGCCCGGAGCTGGAAAAGTTTGTTCTCCCCAACGAAGAAAAGATCATTAGAGAAGTAATCAGGATGGTGGGGGAATAAAATGAATCGTAACACTTTAGCCCTTTGAAAGCCGGGGAATGGGGGTTCCGAACCCCCATACCCCTGTCCCACTGCCAATTTTGCAGAAGGCTAAATTGTAACATCTCAAAAAACAGGGGGAAAGGTGTGGCATGGGGGTCTTTTTTTCTTCCACATGCCACACCAGTATCGATTTATCCCCGGGTTTTTGACAAGTTACGCTAAATTGATACGAATCCAAAAAGATCTTGGAGAAAAGGGGCGCTTGCTTAATGGCTACGGAAGTTATCATCCCCTCGCTGGGCGAAGTCGTCAAAGAGGTCACAATCCTCAAGTGGTTCAAGGCCGAAGGCGATCCGGTTGAAAAAGGGGAGCCCCTACTGGAAGTCGAATCGGAGAAGGTCACCGTTCAAATCGAATCTCCCGTCTCGGGTATCCTGGGAAAGATCCTTTTCGCCAAGGGCGCAAAGGTTGCTATCACAAAAGTGGTGGCCATTATTGTCTCAACCGGAGAGGTCATGCCCGAGCAATATGACGAGCCCCTGGCAAAGACGCCGCAAGAGACCGGTCGGCCTCCCCGCCGGGAGATCCAGGCCCAGATAGAAAGACCAGACGGTGTTATCAGGGCGGCGCCGGTCGCCCGCAGGCTGGCCCAGGAGCACGGTATTGACCTCGCCCTTATAAGACCGACAGGGCCCCACGGAACCATTATGAAGAAAGACGTGGAGGAGTACCTGACCTCCTCCCGGGCAAGCCGGCCTGCCCCTGTCCCTGCTTCGTCCGTTTCTGAAAGAGACCGTATCAAGGCATCCCCCCTGGCGAGGGCAATGGCCAAGGCCTTTGACCTGGACCTGCGAGCGATTCAGGGCACCGGGCGAGGCCGGAGGATTGTAAAGTCCGACATCCTCAGGGAACTGGAGGAGCGCAAAGCCATTTTGGAAAAAGGCGAGGAGACGGTGCCTGACAAGTTCCCGGGCGCTGCGGCCGTTAAAGAACCCATCGAAGACATCCCCATCGAAGGCATCCGGCGGGTCATCTTTGATAATATGGTTCAGAGTCTGAGTCAGACCGCCCAGCTCACCCTGCATACTGAGGCCTCGGCCGAATCTCTGGTGGCATGGAGAGGGCGTCTTAGCGGAGAGGGGCAAAGGATTTCCTACAATGCCATCCTCATAAAGATTTCAGCCATGGCCCTCCGTCTTCACCCAAAAATAAACGCCAGCGTGGAAGGCGATACCATCCGTGTGTGGAGACAGATCCATATCGGGTTGGCCGTGGAGGCCAGGGATGGTCTTATTGTGCCTGTGGTCAGAAATCCTGATATCAAAACCATCCGAGAGATTGATGACGAGATTACAGAACTCCTCCATAAGACACGGGAAAACAGGCTCTCCCCCGATGACCTGGTAAATGGGACCTTTACCCTGTCAAACCTGGGATTTGCAGATATCGACTATTTCACTCCCATCATCCGGCCACCCGAGAGCGCCATTCTCGGTGTGGGCCGTATTATCAAAAAGCCTTGCATCAAAGACGACCTTATTGTCCCTGAGGCCCGTATCGGATTGAGCCTGACCTTTGACCACCGGATCATCGACGGTGCACCTGCGGCCCGGTTTTTGAATACGATCAAGGAGATGATTGAGGACCCCCTGCTCATGATCAGATGAGGAGACTACGACACGACTAAGGTGTGACCCTTGCCGGAGATATGGGCGTCGTGCCACCTGGGCGCAGGGGAGCACCCTCCTGGTGCCGTGATCCATCCGGCGTTGAGGTCCATGGGCGATAGAGGAGGCTATTTTGTAACATCTCAAAGAACAGGGGGAAAGGTGTGGCATGGGGGTCTTTTTTTCTTCCACATGCCACACCACAATCGATCTATCCCCGGGTTTTTGAGAAGTTACGCTATTTTGCTGTCACGACGATGAGGTCAAAAACAGAAGGCCATGTCAGGGGTTTGAGGATGGTATTGCCTCCGAGACTCGATACCAGATTCCTCCCCTCCTTTTCGGATCGGGGGGCAAAGTATACTGTATTTTTCTTAAAATTTGAGCGCGGGGCATAACCGATCACCCCTATCTCATAATCCATGCGGATAAGCCTCTTTGCCATCTGTTTGGCAGAACTCAAATTGCCGTCCCCGCTGAGCACCTTGATCTTTAGTTTTCGCAGATCCTTTTTTTGCCGGGTCCCCTCCAGCCTTTCTTTGAGCAGTCTGTTCTCGTCGGTAATTCTCTGGTTTTCTTCTCTTAGATTCTTTAACTGTTCATTGAGGTCCCTGCTCTCACCCTGCACCTTTGCAATCTCTTTCAGGTTCTCCTTCCTGACCTTTTCATTCTCCCTCTTCAAGATCTCTATTTCCTTTTTCAGGCTTACGTTTTCGAGCCTGAGCCTGGCCACCTTTTGTGAAACCTGTCCTTTACCGGGCTCTCCCCCCTCTGCCACTCCAGTCGACTCGCCCTTAGAAGACCCCAAGATCCCGCAGCCTTGAAAAACAGGGGCCACAAGTACGAAAAGGACCAAAAAGTATACTCTAACCATCGTCACCTCCCTCTTGAAAATCGCGTGATATATCGTTTTTCCCATCAGGCTATCGGTTATATCTGTCAAAGGGATAGGTCGTCAGAAAAATCACGCTGCGCGGTTAGGTTTCAGGTTTTAGCCGGGTTTCCGCTTGATCTTCTGGTAGTAAGACTCGGACAGGTAAATGGCCGCCAGGGGATTGTGGCCGGTAACCCGATCTTTGACGGCCAAGACCGTCGTGGGCGCGTGGGCATATTTGAAGAACAGCGAGTCGTGCCCCACACAAAGGCCCAGCAGGACATTGAAATCGGTTCCCATAGAATTAAATAACATGGCCTGGTAAATCGGGTTGCACATGGCTTCATCGGTGCCCTGACGAACCTTCTCATCGTCTCTGACGCCGATCTCTTCCTTGGGCGTTCTGCCCGCCTTGCAGACCACAGAGGCCACTTCAAATCCGTGGACCCGAAGAATCTTCTCCACGATGCCGGCCTCTCTGGCCAGGCCAATGCAAAAGGCGAGCCCAAGGAGCTTGTAGCCCATCTTCCGGGAGAACTCACAGACCTCCACTATCCGGGTCTTTGTAGGCTGGACTACATAAGGCCGCTGGTCGCGGTTGGCATAACACTCAGCCTCCTGGATGGAACTCTGCCGGGCAAACTCCCTTATTTCCCTTTTCCCATATTCATTGTTGGCCGTGACCAGGAGGTCTTTGTCGATCAGGGTGGGGCACCCTTTTGAGCCCAATCCCCTGTCGGAAAAACAGATCCTCTTTTTCACCTCTTGTTCACAAGAGGCACAAGACGGCATGGAGACACGCCTATTTCCCATAAAGACCCCTTTCCAGTTCCCGTTCCAGAGATCGAATCGATTCAAAACAAAATGGTGGGTCTCGAAAAGCCGTATCAATCCTTCGTAACACTTTAGCCCTTTGAAACCCGGGGCTATTTTTGTGAATGCAACCCCAGCTTATCCAGCCTGTATCTCAAGGATCTCATGCTGACATCCAAGAGTTCCGCGGCCTTTTGCTTTGATCCATGGGCCATCTCCAGGGCTTGAACGATAAAGTCTTTCTCTGTCGCAGCCATCACCTCGTCAAGCTTGATACCATTGGGCCCCACATCATGTTTTCGCCTCCTCTGTTCGAGTCCGCCGCCCCTGAAATTAGAAAGGGTAAGGCTTTCGGGTAGAACAATACTGGAGGTCTCAAGGGCAACGCTCCGTTCGATGATGTTTTCCAGCTCTCTCACATTCCCCGGGAAATAGTATTGCCCAAGGAGGTCCATGGCATAGGCAGAGATCTTCTTGATGTCTTTTCCCAGATCCCTCGAAAACTTTTCAAGAAAATGCCGTGCCAGGAGATGTAAGTCTCCCACCCTTTCCCTTAGAGGCGGGACGGCAATATGGATCACGTTTATCCTGAAATAGAGGTCTTCCCTGAAATTCCCCTCTATGATCTCTTTTTCCAGATCCTTGTTGGTGGCTGATATAAATCTCACGTCAACGGTCTTCTCCTCGGTACCCCCCACCGCAGTAAAGGTCCTCCCCTGAATCACCCTCAGGAGTTTGACCTGAATGGCCGGTGGCAGCTCCCCGACCTCGTCGAGAAAGACCGTTCCACCGTCCGCCACCTCAAACAGACCCTCCTTATCGGTGGTGGCCCCTGTAAAGGCCCCTTTCTTGTAACCGAACAGTTCGCTTTCGATAAGGTTCTCCGGGATTCCTGCGCAGTTTATAACCACAAAGGGCCTGTCTTTCCTATCGCTTAATTCGTGTATGGCCCTTGCCACCAGTTCTTTTCCTGTGCCGCTCTCACCCGAGACAAGGATGTTGCTCTTGATCTGGGAGACCCGCTTTATGAGATCGTACACCTTTCTTACCTGGGGGCTCTCTCCAATAAGACAGCCAAAATGATATCGGTCCTTTGAGGGCCCTTCGTCCCCTTCCCCCGCAGATACCCCCTTTGATTTCAGGGCATCTCTGATTATCTTTTTGAAATCACTGACCTTAAAAGGCTTTGGGATATAATCATAGGCCCCCTCCTTCATGGCCTCCACCGCGGTCTGGGCAGTGGCAAAGGCCGAAATGAGAACCACCATGGTATCCGGGGCCTTGGCCTTTGCCTTTTTCAAGACCCCGATTCCGTCAATGTCTTTCATACGGATATCGGTGATGATCAGGTCAAAGGTCTTTTCGTCTAGGTTTTGAAAGGCCTCCTCTCCACTTCCTGTAAGGGTGACCTCATATCCCTCCTTGGTCAACATGATCTCCAGGAACTCTCGCATACTCCTTTCATCGTCAACCACAAGGATGCTATGCATTTCTTTCCCAGACAATCTCCCCTCCAATCATGGTCAGTTCATTTCGTCCTTTTAAGCTCTTCCCCACAAAAGGGGAATTCTTGCTTTTTGAAAGGATATCTGTCTCCTCAAAGACATATTCATATTCTGGATCTATCAATGCCAGATCGGCCCTGCCACCTTCCTCCAAACGGCCTGCCCCGGCCCGAAGTATGGAGGCGGGGTTGTAAGACAATTTCTTGATGGCAGTCGCCAATCCCAGTATCCCCTCCCTGACCAATTGCAAGGTCAAGGGTAGCATTGTTTCCAGCCCGATCATTCCAAAGGCGGCCTTGTCAAACTCCAAATCCTTCTCCAGGGCACTATGGGGTGCGTGGTCCGAGGCAATCACATCAATAACCCCCTTGGAGAGGCCCTCCCTGATCGCCTGGACATCCTCAGGGGTCCTCAGAGGGGGATTGACCTTGGCGCGGGTATTATACTCGATGACAGCACGATGATCCAAGGTAAAATAGTGGGGCGCCGTCTCTGCCGAAACCGGCAGTCCTTCCTCCTTTGCCCTCCTGATCAGCTCCACCGACCCGGCGGTGCTCACATGGGCTATGTGGACCGGACACCTTGTGAGCTTTGCAAGACATATCTCCCGATAGACCATAATCTCCTCGCTGACCGAGGGGACCCCCGCCAGGCCAATCCGGGTCGAAACAACCCCTTCATGCATGACCCCGCCCCTTGAGAGGCTCCTATCCTCACAATGGGATATGACCGCTAGGCCGTAATAGTGGGCATATTCAAGCGCCCTCCTCATCACCTCACTGTCTGTCACGGGGACCCCATCGTCAGAAACCGCAACTGCACCTGCCGTCCTGAGATCGCCAAACTCGGTCAGGGCCTCTCCTTTCTGTCCCATTGTGATCGCGGCAACGGGAAGGATTTGGCAGAGACCGGCCGCTTCGGCCTGCTCCAGGATAAATTCGGTGACAGATCGGCAGTCATTGGGGGGATCGGTATTGGGCATACAGGCAAGGGTTGTAAAACCGCCTGCCACACCTGCCTTTCCCCCTGTGGCAATCGTCTCTTTATATTCGTGTCCGGGCTCCCGCAGATGAACATGCATATCGACTAGACCGGGAAGGATGATCTTATCAGAGGCATCGATGACCCTCATCTGAGACCCTTTCTCCTTGACTGCACCCGGGGGCAGAATCTTTGTGATTTTGCCATTCTCAATGATCAGTTCGGCCTTTTCTACAGTCTCTCTGGCAGGATCTACCACCGAACCAGACCTGATCCATGTTGTCAATTTCTGGATCCTCCAATCAACAGATAGAGTATAGCCATGCGGACCGCCACCCCGTTGGTCACCTGGTCAAGTATAACAGAATGGGGTCCATCCGCCACCTCAGAAGTGATCTCCACACCTCGGTTCATTGGCCCGGGGTGCATCAAAATGACATCGGGTTTTGCGAGGCTTAAGATATCTTTATTCATCCCGAAAAAGGAGGCGTATTCCCTCAGACCCGGAAACAGGACTTTGGTCTGTCTCTCCAGTTGTATTCGCAGCATCATGACCACATCCTTGTCTCTGACCGCCTTCACTGGATCATAGACCACCTTCACCCCAAGCGCCTCAATGCCAAGTGGGATCATAGTCGGCGGCCCTGAGACTGTTACTTCGGCCCCCATCTTGGTCAACCCGATGATATTGGATCTGGCCACACGGCTATGCGAGATATCCCCGATGATAGAGACCGCCAATCCGTTGATCCTGCCCTTTTTTTCCCGGATTGTGTACAGATCAAGCAAGGCCTGGGTCGGGTGCTCATTGATCCCGTCCCCGGCGTTGATGATCCCTGCTTTTACTCGGGTTGACAAGAGATGGGGGGCCCCGCTCGAGGAATGCCTTATGACAATGAGGTCGGGGTTCATGGCCTGAAGGTTTCTGGCCGTGTCTATAAGGGTTTCTCCTTTTACCATGCTACTTCCAGACGCTGAAAGACTGACGGTGTCAGCGCTGAGTCTCTTTGCGGCCATTTCAAAGGAGGTGCGGGTTCTTGTGCTTGGCTCATAAAAGAAATTGACCACGCTCTTGCCTCTGAGGGTGGGAACCTTTTTTATGTCCCTCGTGGAAATCTCTTTTAGTGACTCGGCCGTATCCAGGATAAGTCCGATGTCTTCGACGGACAACTGGCCAATGCCAAGGAGATCTTTATGGTGAAATTTTCTCACCTTTGATTCCTCGCAAAAAAAACCTCCTTGCCGGTAGGCCAACAAGGAGGTTTCCACTGTTAGTAAGATCCGTGCTCATGGGGAACCTAGCTTTGTTCCACATCAGTTTCCTTCTCACGCCTTTTTTTATCCATATCTTTTTCGGGCCCCCTGCCGGCCCCTTTGACACCCTTCGATTTCTTCCTCTTGCCTGATTTATCCTCTCCCTCAGGGGTCAAGAGCTGAACCACGGAAATGGATGCGCCATCGCCCTTTCGCACCCCCTTTTTGACTATCCTAACATAACCCCCTTGCCTGTCAAGATAGCGGTCCTTTATTTCATCAAACAGCCTGTGAGCTACCGCCTTGTCTTGGATATAGGCAAGGGCCTGGCGTCTTGCATGGAGATCACCCCGTTTGGCAAGGCCTATCATCTTCTCAGCAACGGGCCGAAGCGATTTTGCCTTGGCATCAGTTGTCTCTATCTGATCATACTTGAGTAGCGAAGTGACCATATTTCTCAGCATAGCCTTGCGGTGACTGGGATTGCGCCCTAATTGGTTTCCTGCCTTCCTGTGCCTCATTTGCCTGTATCCTTTTTCTTTGCCTTTGGCTTCCCTTTTGCCTTCTTCTCTTCGGTGCCCTCTTCCTCGCCCTCTTCGCCCTCTTCTTCCTCACCCTCTTCGGGTGGCACGGCGGGCGAGAAATTCTCCAGCCTCATTCCCAGGGAAAGTCCCATTTCCTCAAGAATCGATTTGATCTCGTTGAGAGACTTCCTTCCAAAATTCTTTGTCTTCAACATCTCTGCCTCACTCTTCTGGACCAACTCCCCGATAAGCGTGATGTCTGCGTTTTGCAGGCAGTTGGCAGAGCGCACTGATAATTCAAGCTCAGAAACAGGTCTAAAAAGGTTCTCATTGAGCCTTTCTTCCTCTTGCTCTTCCTCCTCTTCCACCGGTTCAGGCTCTTCTTCAAAATTGATAAATGGATTCATCTGCTCCTTGAGTATCTTGGCGGCATAAGCGATAGCGTCTTCGGGCAACATACTACCGTCGGTCCAGACCTCCAGAGTCAACTTATCATAATCGGTTACCTGCCCCACCCTGGCATTTGTCACCACATAATTGACCTTCTCAACAGGCGAAAAAATAGCATCCATCGGAATGACGCCTATTGGCTGATCTTTGGGCTTGTTTCTTTCGGCGGGGACATAACCCTTCCCCGTCATGACCACCATCTCCATCCTCAGCTTGGCTTCCTTGTTAAGGGTCGCAATGTGATGGTTAGGATTCAATATCTCCACAAGGCCATCGGTCTCGATATCACCCGCCTTGACTTCCCCTTCTCCTTCTCGGGCGAGGTGGATCAGCGCATCCTCAGCTGCAATGATTTTGAGCTTGACCTCCTTGAGATTGAGAATGATATCGGTCACATCCTCATATACCCCAGGAATAGTAGAAAATTCGTGAAGTACACCGTCAAACCGAACAGAGACAATTGCCGATCCCTGCAGGGACGAAAGCAGGATGCGCCTAAGGGAATTCCCGATCGTGATCCCGAGCCCCCTCTCAAGTGGCTCGCATATAAACTTCCCATAGGAGCTTGTATAGCTGTCCTGAACGATTTTAATGCGTTTGGGCCTGATGAGCTCCCGCCAATTCTTACTTCTTAGATCTACCAAAAAAGCCTCCCCATCATCTTGTTAACGAATAGAATAATACGATAAAGCCCCTGAAATCTCCTGTGATTTATTTTGAATATAGTTCCACAACGAGCTGTTCCTGAACGGGCATTGTGAGGTCTTCACGATTGGGAAGGACTTTCAGTATCCCCCTAAAGTTCTCCTTTTCAACTTCGATCCAGTCTGGAATGCCTCTCCTGACAACAGTCTCCATGGCCTCCCGGATAGAAACCACATTACGACTCTTTTCTTTCACCTCAATCACATCTCCTGGCTTCACAAGGTACGAGGGGATATTGACCTTCCTTTTGTTTACTAGGAAGTGGTTGTGCCTGACTGCTTGCCTTGCCTGATTCCGTGAAGTGGCAAAACCCATTCTATAGACAATATTGTCCAAACGGGATTCAAGCAGTAACAGGAGATTTGTGCCGGTAATTCCCTTCTGCCTTTCCGCGCGGTAGTAATACCCCCTGAACTGCCGCTCCAAGACGCCGTAAATCCTCCTAATCTTCTGCTTCTCTCTTAGCTGAACCCTGTAATCGGAGTATTTTCCCCCGCGTCGCTGGCCATGTTGTCCAGGCGGATAGGCCCTCCTCTCAAAAGAGCATTTGTCACCGTAACAGCGGTCACCCTTCAAGAAAAGCCGCAGATTCTCCCGCCTGCATAACCTGCATGATGAACCAATATATCTGGCCAAGTTCGTCTCCCACCGTTGGTTTATTCGTTATTTTCCTTACTGTTTATCTAAATACCGTTTCGCCGTTCCGACAATAATTCGCCATCCAAAACCCAAGATTCCTAGACTCTCCGCCTCTTGGGGGGCCGACACCCATTATGGGGTATTGGCGTTATGTCCCTTATCGCCGTAACGGTAAACCCCTCCACCTGGAGGGAACGCAGGGCCGCTTCCCTGCCTACGCCTGGCCCCTTGACCCTCACCTCAGCAACCCTCATTCCATGCTCCATCGCCTGCCTGACGGCATTTCGTCCGGCCAATTGAGCGGCAAAGGGGGTACTCTTTCTCGACCCTTTGACACCCCCCCGGCCTGCGCTGGACTGAACAACGACATTTCCGTCAAGATCGGTGATGGTCACGATGGTATTGTTAAAGGTGGATTGTATAAAAATGATACCTGCGGGTACGTTTTTCTTTTCTTTCTTTGTCCTGCTCTTCTTTTTTGCAGCTTTGGCCATCCCTTTCCCTCAGACTCTATCTCTTCTTTTTCCCCATAACCGCCCTGCGGGGCCCCTTGCGCGTCCGGGCGTTGGTGCTGGTCCTCTGCCCGCGAACAGGGAGACCGCGTCTGTGCCTCAGCCCGCGATAGGCCCCCAGATCCATCAACCGCTTTATGTTCATGGACACCTCGCGTCTGAGATCCCCTTCCACCTTATACTTCTCGTCGATAATCTTCCGGATGCTGGTAATCTGCTCCGCACTGAGATCATCCGAATTGGTATCCCAATCGATGCCCGCCTCGGTAAGTATCTTCTGTGAAGAACTCCTGCCCAGACCATAGATATAGGTCAGGGCAATCTCGATCCGCTTTCTCCTTGGTAAATCGACACCCGCAATTCTTGCCAATCTCTAACTCCTTCTGCTCGGTGATTGGTCGTTTGTCATTTCATATTCCTACCGGCAGTGGGCAACCCAAACCGGCAAAAAGGCCCATCGTCCCTGGGCACGGGCTTACCCTTGTCTTTGTTTATGTCGAGGGTTCACGCAGATCACCCGCACGACGCCCTTTCGTCTGATTGTCTTGCACTTATTGCAAATCGGCTTAACCGATGGTCTCACTTTCATGATCCTAAAGATCTCCTCGTCTAACCTCTATGGCGACAAAAGGGGTCCCAAAAGGCCACCATTTTGGGGCCTGGACCACTTCCAGACTCCCCTATTTCTTCCCACGATAGACAATGCGCCCCCTCGTCAAGTCGTAAGGGGATAACTCAACTACCACCATATCCCCCGGGAGGATCTTGATAAAGTGTTTCCGCATCCTACCCGAGATATGACCCAATACCCTGTGGCCATTCTTTAGCTCGACCCTGAACATGGCATTTGGTAAGGTCTCGATCACAACCCCCTCGACCTCGATAGCCTCTTCCTTAGCCATATGCCCTTCCCCGTTTTCCAGTATCTGGCCTCAAACTCACACTCAGTGCCTTTGATCCGAATGCCCTTCCCTCTGGGAGTGGACCTCTGAAAGTCAAAGGCCGTTCATAGCGCTACCTGACCCTTCCAAAACCCTTCTTCATAAACCCTTCATAATGCCTTGTCAGCATATGGGATTCGATCTGATTGGTGGTGTCCATCGCCACACCAACCACAATCAGCAGTGCGGTCCCGCCAAAATAAAACGGTACGTTTAACTGATAGATCAAAAACTGCGGTAAGATACAAACGGCCGAGACATAAATGGCTCCCGAAAAAGTGATCCTTGTCAAAACCCGGTCAATATAGTCGGCCGTGTTCTTGCCCGGTCTGATTCCAGGGATAAATCCCCCTTGTCTTTTCATGTTGTCGGCCACATCAACGGGGTTAAAATGTACTGCCGTATAAAAATAGCAAAAGAAAAAAATAAAGGCCACGTAGACCAAGTTATAAACGATATGGCCCGGTGCCAGAAAACTTACAATATGCTGGAGCCAGGGAAATTCGTCGACGCTCAGGAAATTGGCAATGGTCGCCGGGAACATCATGATGGAAGATGCAAAGATGGGTGGAATCACCCCCGCCGTATTGACTTTGAGGGGCAGGTGTGTGGCCTGACCGCCATACATCCGGCGACCCACTACCCGCTTTGCATACTGAACCGGGATCCTCCTCTGCCCCCTCTCAACAAACACGATCACACCGATAACCCCTATCATGAGGGCAATGAGCAATACGGCAAAGAAGATGGTGATTTCACCGGTCCCCATTAGTCTGAATGTGTTTGCCAGGGCCACGGGAAACCGGGCAACGATACCGGAGTATATGATAAGCGAGATCCCGTTACCGATTCCCCTCTCGGTGATCTGCTCTCCCAGCCACATCAGAAAGGAGGTCCCCGCTGCGAGTGTAATCACTGTTAGGAGCCTAAAGCCCCAGCCCGGAGAGGGAACAATCATTGCGCCTCCGGGGCTCGACATATTCTCAAGGCCAACGGCTATTCCAAAGCCCTGGATAATACTCAAAATCACCGTGCCATAACGGGTATATTGGGTGATCTTCTTCCTTCCCTGCTCACCTTCCTTTTTTAGTTTTTCAAGATACGGCACCACAACGGTCATAAGCTCCAGGATAATCGAGGCGCTGATGTACGGCATGATCCCCAAGGCCATCACGGACATTTTGCTCAGGGCACCCCCCGAGAACATATCAAAGAGCCCAAAAAGCGTCCCCTGCCGCGCGCCGAAAAAGGCAGACAGGGCCGCCCCATCAATACCCGGCGTTGGGATATGACACCCGACCCGATAGACAACAAGCATCATGAGCGTAAAGAGGATCTTCTTTTTTAGCTCTGGAATCTTGGTAATGTTTTGAAAGCCGCCAATCAATTCAGGATGCCCCCTAATAGATCATCTCAACCTTGCCGCCTGCGGTCTCAATCTTTTCCCTGGCCGTCCTACTCACCTTGTGCGCCCGAACAGTAACGGGGTGAGGAATATCCCCACCCCCCAGAATCTTGATGCCGTCCTTCATCTCCTTGACCAGCCCGGCCTCTTTTAGCACATCCACGTCCACGCTGGAGTTGGGTGCAAAGCGGCTCAGATCCATGACATTGATTATGTTGTACTGCTTTCTGAATATGTTCGTAAACCCGCGCTTGGGAAGTCGTCTCTGTAAAGGCATCTGCCCCCCCTCAAATCCGGGGCGCGGCCCGCCTCCAGCACGGGCCTTCTGACCTTTGTGACCCCGGCAGGAAGTCTTTCCATGTCCGGAACCCGGACCCCTTCCTACCCTCTTCCTCTCTTTTCTCGACCCCTTGGCAGGTGATAGATCATGGATTTTCACTTTTTGTCACCTATTAGGACCTCAATGAATCTTTACGAGGAACAAGACCTTATTGATCATCCCTCTTATGGCCGGAGTATTTTCGAGCTCAGCCGTCTTGTTTAGCCGTGTCAGGCCTAAACCCCTCAAGGTCTGGCCAATCTTTTTGTCCCTGCCGATCGCACTCTTGACAAGAGTCACCTTAATCGTCCTAGCCATAGTCAATACCGTCTTTCCCCAATCGATTCAAGCGACCATTTCTTCTAATGTCTTTCCCCTACGCCGGGCAATCTCATCAGGGCTCCTGATGGAGCGGAGCCCCCGAATTGTTGCCTTCACAATATTATGGGGGTTATGCGAACCGAGGCACTTTGTGAGTATGTTCTGGATCCCCGCTGCCTCCAGGACCGCACGCACTGCGCCCCCCGCGATCAGACCGGTACCGGGACCCGCAGGTTTCAACAGCACACGACCTGCACCCGACACCCCGATCACCTCATAGGGGATGGATGTCTCATGAAGGCGAATCCCCTTCATGTCCCTTTTGGCCCTTTCAATCCCCTTCCTGATGGCGTCAGGGACCTGATTCGCCTTTCCAAGCCCACTCCCAACCGTGCCTTTTCCATCCCCAACCACAACGATAGCACTAAAACTAAACCGGCGTCCCCCCTTTACGACCTTTGCCACCCGGTTGATATGGACCACCTTCTCTATTAACTGCTCTTCATCTTCAGGCTTAAACAATGGCTCTCTCTCCCCCTCAAAACTCCAGCCCACGCTCACGCGCCGCCCCGGCAAGGGCCTTTACGCGGCCATGGTATAAAAATCCGTTTCGGTCGAACATAACCCTCTTGATCCCATTTTCGAGCGCCCGCTCAGCAATCGAAGTACCCACCAGGGCAGCCCCTTTTTTGTTTCCGCCATCCCTTCCGATCTTCGGAGAAAGCCCTTTTGATAAAGACGAGGCCTCTACCAGGGTCCTACCCGTGGTATCATCTATGATCTGGGCATAAATATGCCCGGCACTCCTAAAGACACAAAGCCGGGGCTTATCAGAGGTCCCGCGGATCTTGTTTCGCACCCTTTTCCTTCTCTTCACCCTTGCATCTGATCGACTAAAAACGCCCATCTTGGCGACCCCATAACCTCCGTCAAATCTGGACCCACGTATCTTGTGTTCTATGATAGAGGATCCAGTCTTTCAAATCATCACAGCCATAGATCTCAGCGGGTATATCTCCTCCACAAAACAGGGGACAATTCACAACCTCTTTATAAGGCCCCATTACTTGACTCCACCCGTCTTGCCGGCCTTTCTCCGAATCATCTCCTCGGCGTATTTGATGCCCTTCCCCTTGTAAGGCTCGGGCCTTCTGAGATCCCTGATCTTCGAAGCCGTCATCCCCAAGAGTTCCTTGTCGATCCCAGTCAAGACAAGCCTGGACCGATCTATGGTTGCATCCACCCCATCAGGCAATTCGAACTTTATGGGGTGCGAGTATCCCAGGTTAAAAAGAGCGGTCCTCCCCTCGATCGCAGCCCTGTATCCAACGCCCGCAATCTCCAGAACTCTCTCAAATCCATTTGTGACGCCCATCACCATGTTGTTGATGAGGACCGCAAAAAGGCCGTGAAGCGATCTGGACTCCCCGCTTCCATCGGCGACTGAAACAGAGATCTTCTCACCATCCATATCCACCTGAACCTTGGGATGAACCCGTCTCCTGAGTTCTCCCTTTGGCCCTTTCACTGTAAGGAGGCCGCCTTCAAGTCTGACCTCAACACCTCCGGGTATCATAATAGGCCTTTTGCCTATGCGCGACATTGATAACCTCCAGCCCAAATAGTTTAGGCGCTGGCTAATTGTCTACCACACCGAACAGAGGATCTCTCCACCGACATTTCTCTTCTTGGCCTCACGATCGGTCATGATGCCTTTTGATGTGGAAACGACATTGATGCCATAACCATTTAATACCTCTGGAATCCTCTCAGCCCTTTCGTAGATGCGACAGCTTGGCTTGCTAATCCTCTTGAGTCCGCCGATTACAGAGACCCCATCCTCATCGTATCTCAAGAAAATCCTTATGAATCTATGTTGACCATCAGAAATAATCCTGAAATTCTTTATGTAGCCTTCGGATTTTAGGACCTTGGCTATGTTGATCTTTAGTTTTGAACTGGGGATATTCACCAGTTCATGGGAGGCCCTCACGGCATTCCTGATTCTCGTAAGCATGTCAGCAATAGGATCGGTCATGGTCATTTTTGTCTGCTCCTCATACCCCTTTACCAAATCGTCTAAGAAGGTCCTACCAGCTTGATTTGACCACCCCCGGGATCTCACCCCTTGAGGCCATGGCCCTGAAACAGATTCTGCAGATTCCGAATTTTCGAATAAAGGCCCTGCTCCGTCCGCAAACGGGGCACCGATTGTATTGACGGGTTGAGAATTTTTGTTTCCTTTGAGCCTTAACAATAAGCGACTTTTTAGCCAATATGACCTCCTTAAACTCGACTGACTAAGCGCGGAGTGAGCAATTGCACAGGTTATGGTTATCGAAATACGCTATGGTATTTGCGAATCAAAGCACTTAGCTGCGGAAAGGCATCCCCATTTGCCTCAACAAGAAAAGACCTTCCGGATCGGTCTTCGCCGTTGTCACAATGGAGATATTTAGGCCTTTCATCTTGTCTATCTTGTCATAGTCAATCTCTGGAAAGATGATAAACTCCTTGATCCCCGTTGAGCAGTTGCCGCGGCCGTCAAAGATCTTGTCTGAGAGTCCCCTAAAATCCCTCACCCTGGGCATGGCCACGTTAAAAAGCTTGTCCAGGAAATCGTACATTCGCTCACGCCGCAGGGTCACCATACATCCTATGGACATGCCCTGACGAAGCTTGAATCCAGCAATTGACCTCTTGGCCTTTGTCACAACTGCCTTCTGACCAGCAATTAGGGTGAGTTCCTCGACTCCGGAATCAAGTGTCTTGATATTCTGGATGGCATCACCCAGACCCATGTTTAACACCACTTTTTCTATCCGAGGCACCGCCATGACACTCGTATATCCAAACTCCCGCATCATGGTGGGAACGACCTCTTTTTGGTATCTATCCTTCAATCGGGACAATACTTCCTCCTGAACAAACCTCACTCATCCATCGGTTCGCCACACTTGTTGCAAACCCGAACCTTGGAGCCATCTTCGAGTATGCGTTTCTTGATCCTTGTTGGCTCGGTGCATTTGTTACAAACCATCATGACATTGGAAATATGCAGCGGTGCCTCCTTCTCGATGATCCCCCCCTGACCCGTTTGGGGGCTGGGTCTGGAGTGTCTTTTGACGATGTTCACTTTCTCAACAACTACCCGTTCTTTCTCAGAGTCCACCTTCAAGACCGTGCCAATCTTGCCCCTTTCCTTTCCAACAAGAACAATAACCTTGTCGTTCTTCTTAACTTTCGGGTGTTTCTTCCTCACCTTTGATGCTCTCCATCTCGGCATAACCGTTACTCTCTCTTCTATCCCTCAAAAGGGGTGGGACGTGAGGCTATAGGACCTCCGGGGCCAAAGAAATGATCTTCATAAACTTCTTTGCCCTCAACTCTCTTGCTACCGGCCCAAAAATCCTTGTCCCGATGGGCTCACGTTGCTGATTAATCAACACGGCTGAGTTATCGTCAAACCTGATATACGACCCATCACTCCTTCGGATCTCTTTTGCTGTCCTGACAACAACCGCTCGAACAACATCCCCTTTCCTCACCTTGGAGTTTGGCATGGCCTCTTTTACCGACACCACTATGATATCACCAATCGTTGCATATCGCCGCCTGGACCCTCCCAGGACCTTTATGCAGGAGAGTAATTTGGCACCAGAATTGTCCGCCACCCTTAGTATGGTTTGAGTCTGTATCATTTTCCCGGCTCCGATTCACCCCAGCCAATCTCGTCAAAGATTATCCGCCTTCAGCCCTCAGCTTTTTCGATAATATCAATAACCTGCCATCTTTTTCTCTTACTGATAGGGCGACTTTCAATAATCCTTACCTTGTCCCCGATTTGGCACATATCCTTCGGGTCGTGGGCCATATACTTGGCCCGCCTTCTGACAAATTTTCTATAACTTCCGTGTCTGGTTAAGCGTTCTACCAAAACCAAGACAGTCTTATTCATCTGATTGCTGATAATCTTCCCTGTCAGTTTCTTTCGCGATCCTCTCTCTGTCATCACCACCTCGCACCCTATCCCTTTGCCCTGGCAATCTCCAATTCCCGAATCACCGTTTTCACCCGTGCCAGGTTTCTCTTTGTCTTGGGAATCATAGCGGTGTTGCCCAGTTGTCCAGTGGCTTTTTGGAATCTCAGGTTAAACAGCTCCTGCTTTGTCTCCTTTTCCCTTTCCCTAAGTTCCTCTTCACTTAACTCCCGAAGCTCCTCGGTCTTCATAAGCTCACGATCTCCTGGTCAAAAATCTGGTGGCAAATGGAAGTTTATGCCCGGCCAAACGGAAGGCCTCTGCGGCCATTTCGTTTGCCACCCCTTCCAGCTCATAGAGAATCCTTCCTGGCTTTATCACGGCCACCCATCGATCTGGAGTGGCCTTACCCTTGCCCATTCTTGTCTCTGCCGGTTTTTTCCCAACCGGTTTATCGGGAAACACACGGATCCAGACCTTACCACCGCGCTTTACATGCCTTGTCACGGCAACCCGTGCGGACTCTATCTGCTGGGCAGTCATATGACCACACCCCAGGGCCTGTAGTCCATAGTCGCCAAATTCCAAGGCATTCCCCCGGAAGGCCTTACCCTTTGTCCTTCCTCTCTGTCTCTTGCGATACTTGACCTTCTTTGGGCTCAGCATAGACTGTTCCTATCCCTTTTTTCCTTTTTCGGGCAGAATTTCACCCTTGAATATCGTCACCTTTACACCAATTACCCCGTATGTTGTAAATGCCTCTGCAAAACCGTAATCGATATTGGCCCGAATGGTGTGGAGCGGGACCCTCCCCTCTCGATACCACTCTCGACGGGCCATCTCAGCGCCCCCCAGCCTTCCGCTACAGGCAATCTTGATTCCTTGTGCACCAAACCTCAGGGCAACACTGACGCTTTTTTTCATAGCCCGCCGAAACGCAACTCGCCGCACCAATTGGAGGGCCACGTTCTCTGCCACCAACTGTGCTTCGACCTCGGCCTTTCTGACCTCTTGAATGTCAATAATGACCTCGCGATCGATCTTTCTCTCAAGATCTCTCTTGATCTTTTCGATTTCAGCACCCTTTTTCCCTATTACAATACCGGGGCGAGCGGCATGCAGGCGAATTCGCACCTTGTTGGCGGCCCTTTCAATCTCAATTCTTGCCACCCCGGCCTGAAAGACCTTCTCCTTTAGGAACTTTCTTATCTTGTGATCCTCCAGGACGAAATCACCGAATTCCCTCCCCGCAAACCATCTGGAATCCCAATTCCTGTTGATCCCGAGTCTAAAACCGATCGGATTAACTTTTTGTCCCAATATAAACCTCCGGTCTGATCATACAGTCAACATGCAATCAAGTCATCTCAAAACCTTAGATTTGGTGCCCTACATCTCCTCCAAGACGATTGTCAGGTGGCTGGTCCTCTTTCTTATCCTCGTTGCACGCCCCTGCGCCCTTGGCCGCCATCTCTTCAATATGGGTCCTTCATCTGCATAGACACGCATGACATAGAGGGTGTCAACATCCAGGCCTGAGTTTTCTGAGGCATTCGCAACAGCAGAATTGAGTAGTTTCTTTAGAATGCGAGCACCTTTTTGCGGCGCAAAAGACAGTATGTTTAGTGCCTCTTCAACCTTTTTCCCCCGGATTCGATCCATGACCAAGCGGACCTTCCGAGGTGAAATCCTAACAAATCTTGCCACTGCTCTTACTTCCATCTCACCCCTTCGGACAAACCCCCGTGTTGATTCCTACTTTTTCTTACCCTTGAGCTTGGATTTCTTGTCTCCGGCATGGCCAAAAAAGGTCCTTGTAGGGGCGAATTCCCCCAGTTTATGCCCGACCATGTCCTCGGCAACAAATACGGGGAAGAACTTCTTGCCGTTATGTACCGCAAATGTCAATCCAACAAACTCGGGGAGAATAGTGGACCTGCGCGACCATGTCTTTATGATCTTTCTGCTTTGGGTCTCAGTCGCTTTCTGGACCTTTCTAACCAAATGTCTATCAACAAATGGCCCCTTTTTTAGCGATCTCGGCAAGTCTTTTCCTCCTCTTTTACAAGTTATACGGTAGAGGCCTCATCCACTGACCGGCTACCAGAAACAGGTTTTTTAGATGCATCACGTCCGGGAGTCACGATCACTTCTTCTTTGCCCGCTTTACAATAAGGCTGTCGCTCTTTTTTCTGGTTCTTGTCTTGAAACCCTTGGTAGGCACACCCCAGGGGGTTACTGGATGACGCCCGCCCGAGGACTTCCCCTCTCCACCCCCATGGGGATGATCCACCGGGTTCATGGCAACCCCTCTTACCCGAGGCCTCTTTCCCAACCATCTATTCCTGCCGGCCTTTCCGATGGAGATATTTCCCTGGTCCAAATTGCCCACCTGACCGATGGTCGCTTTACAATCCTGAAGGACCATCCGGACCTCACCAGAGGGCAACTTTAGCTGGGCGTACTTTCCCTCCTTGGCCATCAGTTGGGCGTAGCTCCCTGCACTTCTGGCCAATTGTCCACCATAGCCGACCTTTAGTTCGATATTGTGGACGTACGTCCCCAAGGGGATATCCTTTAGAGGGAGGGCATTACCGCTCCGGATGTCTGCACCGAGGCCAGATTTCACACGATCCCCAATCCCAACCTGGTGAGGAGCCAAGATATACCGTTTTTCGCCGTCTACATAATGCAGCAATGCAATATTGGAGGAACGGTTGGGGTCATATTCGATAGACGTTACAACGGAGGGGATCCCGTCCTTGTCCCTCTTGAAATCTATCAGGCGATATCTGCGTTTGTGGCCGCCCCCGCGATGACGCACGGTCATGCGGCCGAGCGAATTTCTCCCGCCAGATTTTTTTAGCGGTCTGACAAGCCTTTTCTCAGGTCTATTGCGTGTTATCTCCTCGAACGTGGAATGGGTCTGAAATCTCCTTCCAGATGAGATCGGCTTATTGGTTTTTATCCCCATTTCCTACTCCGTCTCTCAGCGACACCATGTGCGATTGTCGGTTTCAGCAGGGGGTCCCCCCCTGTAATCCATGGCCTGGTCTTGTCTAGATCCCCTCAAAAACTTGAATCTTCTCACCCGGTGCGAGCCTGACAATCGCCTTTTTCCAATCGGCCCTCTTGCCCGTGTTTTTGCCCATCCGCCGGCCCTTTCCCCTCACATTCATGGTCTTGACTTCCAGGACCTTTGTCCCAAAAAGGGCCTCCACGGCCTGCCGTATCTCTATCTTATTGGCCCGGGGGTGAACCTTAAAGGATATCTGGCTAAACTCCCTCTGATACGTCGCCTTTTCTGTGGTATGCGGTTCTTTTATGACTTGATAGATATCCATTACGAAACCAGTCTCTCCTCTATTGCCTTCACAGCGGGCTGCTCCAGGAAAAGAAAGTTATATCTCAAGATGTCGTAGACATTTAGTCCTTCATACCTCATGACCTTGGCCCATGGGACATTGTTGGATGATTTTTCCAGGTTCGACTGTTTGTGATGAGTGACGACGAGCGCCTTATTCACATCAAAATTCCGCATCACTTCCACAAAATTCTTTGTTTTGATCTTGGGAAGCCGAAAGTCATCCACCACGATAAGCTGCCCAGTCTGGGCCTTATCCGTTAGTGCCATTCGCAGGGCGGCCTTTCTGACTTTTTTGGGTACTCTTTGTCCATACTTTCGTGGACTCGGTCCAAAGGCTATCCCGCCCCCCCTTCTTATGGGGGAAGAGGCCGCACCCACTCTGGCTCGGCCCATCCCTTTCTGTCGCCAGAGCTTTCTTCCCGATGCCTTCACTTCTGAACGGCCCTTTGTAGAGGCCGATCCAGCCCTCCGTGCGGCAAGCTGGCTTATCACCACCTGATGAAGGACATGGTTCTTTACTGGAACATCAAAAACTTCATCTTTTAGTTCTACTTCGGAAACCTTCTCATTTTGAAGATTGTAGACATCCACGACGGTCATCACACGCCTCTGCCTCTTCTCCCGTTTGATTGCTGATCACCCCTCAGATCCCTTGAACCGCGGGATGTCAAGATATCGATGGTCCGGTATCGTCAGATCAGACCTTAAGGACCTCCACAAAGCTGTTACGGCTTCCTGGAATGGCGCCTCCTACCAGGATAACATTCATTTCGGGTCTTACATCAACGACCAAAAGGTTCTTGAGCGTGACGCGCTGATACCCCATCCGCCCAGGCATTTTCTTCCCTTTTTGGACTCTCCCCGGCGTAGCACTGGACCCGATGGAGCCGGGAATCCTGTGTGAGCGAGATCCATGGCTCTTTTTTCCCCCGGAAAAACCCCATCTCTTTGTAACCCCGCTGAATCCCCTACCCTTGCTAATACCGGTCACATGGACCCTGTCACCGGCATCGATAAAATCCGATTTTATCTCTTGCCCCAATTCAAAAGAATCCAGATCATCTACCCGAATTTCCCTTAGATATGCAAAATACTTCCCTTTTGTGGCCTTATCAAAATGGCCCCTCAGGGGCTTATTGATCCTGCCTTGTTTTTGCGGCTCAAACCCCACCTGGATTGCGTTATAGCCCTCTTTTTCCTGTGTCTTTTTCTGTGTCACCACGCAGGGATCAACCTTCAGGACAGTCACAGGAACACTCTTGCCCTCTTCCAGGAAATGCCTTGTCATTCCCAATTTCTTGCAAAAAAGCTTGTTGGTCATATCCATCCGGCTCCAATTCTCCCGGGCCAGTCATCGGTCCCCGTCCCACCAGCCCCTTACAGCTTGATCTCCACATCCACTCCTGCGGCCAAGTCGAGTTTCATCAGTGCATCGACTGTCTGTTGAGTCGGCTCCAGGATATCCAACAGACGCTTGTGTGTCCTTATTTCAAACTGCTCTCGGGATTTCTTGTCCACATGTGGAGACCTTAAGACACAGTATTTATTAATGACTGTAGGAAGTGGGATAGGCCCGGCCACCCTTGCCCCTGTCTCATTTGCCGTTTCAACGATCTCAAGGGCCGATTGATCCAGCAACTTATGATCATAGGCCTTTAATCGAATCCGGATCTTCTGGTTGGCGATCATTGTCTTTTCCCCTACTCAATAATATCACTAATTACGCCGGCGCCTACCGTTCTTCCACCTTCCCGTATGGCAAACCGCAACTCCTTCTCCATCGCTATCGGCGTAATTAAACTAATATCCATCGCTACATTGTCACCCGGCATCACCATCTCAACCCCCTCGGGTAACGTCACCACTCCCGTCACATCCGTCGTCCTAAAATAAAACTGCGGCCGATAACCATTAAAAAACGGCGTGTGTCGACCACCTTCCTCCTTCGTCAATATGTATGCCTCCGCCTTAAACTTCGTATGCGGCGTTATCGACCCAGGCTTCGCCACCACTTGACCACGCTCCACTTCATCACGCTTCGTCCCCCTCAGCAACACCCCAATGTTGTCACCCGCTTGTCCTTGATCCAAAATCTTGCGGAACATCTCAACACCCGTACACACCGTCTTCATCGTCTCCCTGATCCCAACAATCTCAACTTCATCCCCCACCTTCACTATCCCACGCTCTACCCTGCCAGTCACTACCGTCCCACGTCCAGATATGCTAAATACATCCTCTATCGGCATCAAAAAAGGCTTCTCCGTGTCTCGAATAGGCTCCTCGATATAACTGTCAAGTGCATCCAATAACTCAAATATAGGCTTCACATCCTCAGAGTCCAAATCATCACTCTCAAGCGCCTTCAACGCACTACCCCGTACAATCGGTATATCATCACCCGGAAACTCATACTTCGTCAAAAGCTCCCTCAACTCTAACTCCACTAACTCTATCAGCTCTTCATCATCCACCATGTCACACTTGTTCAAAAATACCACCATGCTCGGGACTCCCACCTGACGCGCTAACAATATGTGCTCCCGAGTCTGAGGCATAGGACCATCATCGGCCCCCACAACCAATATCGCCCCGTCCATCTGCGCAGCACCCGTAATCATGTTCTTGATATAGTCCGCATGACCCGGACAGTCCACATGCGCATAATGCCTCTTCGCCGTCTGATACTCCACATGCGCCGTCGCTATCGTAATCCCCCTCGCCTTCTCCTCAGGCGCCTTGTCTATCTCATCAAACGGAATAAAATCCGCCAGACCCTTCCTCTCTAAATGCTTCGTGATCGCCGCAGTCAAAGTCGTCTTACCATGATCAATATGACCTATCGTCCCCACGTTCACATGCGGCTTCGTCCTCTCAAACTTCTTCTTAGACATACCCTAACCTCCTTGATCGGTTTTGGTGCAGCGCCTTAATTCTCTTGACTTCTTCAAGTATCCCCCTCAGATAGTAAATCCAAAGATATCCAATCAAAGTCCTGTCCCTACCAGCGGTAATGGGCAAAGGCCTTGTTGGCCTCGGCCATTCTGTGGGTATCTTCCTTCTTCTTAATGGCAGCCCCCCTAGAGTTGGCCGCATCGAGCAACTCCCCTGCCAGTTTGGTAGCCATGCCCTTTTCACCTCTGCCAGCGGAAAAATTGATAATCCATCTGATACTGAGGGCCTGTCTTCTGGCTGCCCTGACCTCTGTAGGTACCTGGTAGGTGGATCCACCGACCCGTCTAGACTTCACCTCCACGATAGGCCTCACATTCTCGACGGCATTCTGAAAAACAAGCAAGGGGTCTTGCTTTGTCTTCTCTTCTATAATGTCAAAGGCCTCATAAAGAATCGACTGCGCGATACTTTTCTTGCCCTTCTTCATCAGGTTGTTGATAAATTTGGCCACTAGGACATCATTATATCTCGGATCTGGTGCAATTTTCCGTTTGGCGACGATCTTTTTTCTTGGCATTCAACTTCTCCAAAAAAAGCTCAACTGCCTTACCCCGTCAAACCCGCATTCAACCGGCATCAGTTGAGCCAATTACTCGCTCAAAGTCCCTTTGGTCTCTTGGCCCCGTACTTTGATCGACCTTGTCTACGATCATCCACCCCGGTGGCATCCATTGTACCCCTGACAATATGATATCTGACACCGGGCAGGTCCTTTACTCGGCCTCCCCGGATCAATACCACCGAATGCTCCTGAAGATTGTGACCCATACCGGGGATATAGGATGTGACCTCGATACCGTTTGTCAACCTCACCCTGGCAACCTTTCGCAAAGCGGAGTTAGGTTTCTTGGGTGTTGATGTATAGACCCTGATACAGACCCCCCTTCTCTGAGGCGCGCCCTGAAGTGCAGGGGTCTTGACCTTCCTCTTTGACTCTCGACGGCCCTTCCTTACAAGCTGATTAATGGTCGGCATAGATACTCCTCAACCCTTTCATACGTAGGAGACACGTGGGATAGCCTCGCTTTATTCCTGTGCAATTATTGGTACAGCAAAATTTTTTATTTATATATGCGCCTCTTTGATTTGTCAAGCGTTTTTCACGCCCCCTTGTCTCTTTCACCAGGCCTGATCAATCTTCAAGGCCTGGTTCAACCACGCCCATTTCGACATTCCGATAGGCCCTCATTCCGGTGCCAGCCGGAATCAGACGACCCATTATCACATTTTCCTTTAGGCCCTTAAGGAAGTCCACCTTCCCGGCGACGCTGGCATCAGACAAGACCTTGGTCGTTTCCTGAAAGGACGCCGCCGATATAAAACTCTCTGTGCTGAGAGAGGCCTTTGTAATTCCCAAAAGCAGGGGTTCTGCAGTAGCGGGTTTTCCTTCCTGTTTGATGATCTTTCTATTTTCCTCTTCAAATCGCCACTTTTCAACATGCTCCCCCAAAAGAAACTGGGAATCTCCTGGGTCCGTTACACTGACCTGTCGCAACATCTGGCGGACGATAACCTCGATATGCTTATCATTAATCTTTACGCCCTGGAGCCGATAAACCTCTTGAACCTCATTCACCAGATACTTGGCCAGGTCTTTGATTCCCCTGATCTTTAGTATGTCATGGGGGTTGATAGACCCATCCATCAGCGCCTCACCTGCCCTCACGTAATCCCCTTCCAATACACTCACATGCTTTCCTTTGGCGATAAAGTAATTTACCGGTTCACCCACCTCCGGGGTAATCGTCATTTTTCTTTTGCCCTTGGTGTATTTCCCAAAGGAGACTACCCCGTCGATCTCTGAGATAATGGCGGTCTCCTTTGGCTTTCTCACTTCAAACAGTTCAGCGACCCGTGGGAGCCCTCCGGTAATATCTTTGGTCTTGGTGGTTTCTCTCGGGATTTTCCCCAGGACCGTTCCCGGTCCCACCTCGGTCCCCTCGTTGACCATTATGACGGCACCCACAGGCAGGTGATAACGGGCCTTGGCATTTACGCTTCCAGGCAAACTAGCCGTCTTTCCGCTGCTGTCTTTTATGGAAATTCGCGGTCTGACATCAAGGTCACGGGACTCTACAATCACTCGGCTTATCTTCCCGGTAATCTTATCCCGCTTTTCCTGCATGGTACGACCCTCCAGTATATCACCGAATTTGACGGTTCCTGAGACCTCAGTGATGATGGGTATGGTAAAGGGGTCCCATTCAACCAGGACCTGATTGGATTTTACCTTCTCACCATCACGAACCCTTAAGCCGGCACCAAACAGTACTGGATATCGCTCTACCTCCCTTCCTCCTTTTCCCAGGATAGCAATCTCGCTATTACGGCTCATGACGACGAGCTTTCCCTCTTCGTTTTCCACCGTCTTGAGGTTGATATACTTTACCTTCCCTGCGTTTCTGGGCTGAATTGTCGTCTGCTCCACCCTTTGGCTTGCTACACCACCGATATGAAATGTTCGCATCGTGAGCTGGGTCCCGGGCTCCCCAATGGACTGGGCAGCAATGATACCGATGGCCTCGCCAATATTGACCTCGTGGCCATGACCCAAATCCCTGCCATAGCATTTTCGGCAAACCCCGTACTTGGCCTCGCATGTCAATGCGGATCTAATCATGACCTTCTCTAAACCGGCCTCCTCGATCTTTCTTACCTTTTGTTCGTCAATCTCCTCATTCGCCTTCACCAAGACGTCGCCTGTGATCGAGTCATAAATATCTTGAAGGGCTATTCGGCCCAGGACCCTCTCTCCCACCCTTTCAAGGATTTCTCCACCTTCCACAAGTGCCTCCACCCAGATCCCATCCATCGTGCCGCAGTCCTCCTCGCAGATGATTGCATCCTGCGCCACATCGACCAATCTTCGGGTGAGATAACCTGAATTGGCGGTCTTTAAGGCGGTATCGGCCAGGCCTTTCCGTGCTCCATGGGTGGAAATAAAATACTGCAAAACGGTCAGGCCTTCCCTGAAGTTCGAGGTAATGGGGGTTTCGATGATCTCCCCGGATGGTTTGGCCATTAACCCCCTCATACCGGCCAGTTGTCTCATCTGGTCTTTGCTTCCCCTGGCCCCCGAGTCGGACATCATGTAGATCGGGTTGTAGCTATTCACCTCAACCTTCTTGTTGTCGGGGCCCTCAACCTCTTCTACTGCCATTTCCTTCATCATCTCTGATGCCACATCCTCGGTGGACTGTGCCCAGATATCCACAACCTTGTTGTATTTTTCTCCGTCTGTAATGAGCCCGCCAACGTACTGATCATCGATCTTCCTCACCTCCGTTTCGGCCCTCTCAATGATCTTTTCTTTGTTAGACGGGATCACCATATCTTTCATTGAGATAGATATCCCGGAAAGGGTTGCGTATTTGTAGCCCACATCTTTTAGTTTGTCTGCAAAAATGACGGTGG
Source organism: uncultured Desulfobacteraceae bacterium (assembly GCA_964639275.1). Classification (GTDB taxonomy): domain Bacteria; phylum Desulfobacterota; class DSM-4660; order Desulfatiglandales; family Desulfatiglandaceae; genus CAZXCQ01. The sequence continues at coordinate 31,035 of CAZXCQ010000011.1, forward strand.
CCTTGATGCCTGCCCGACGATAAGACTCATTGATCAGGGATCTCAGCTCCTTTTTTGTCAAGACCTTATTGATAAATGAAAAAGGGAGCGGTTCGGGCAGGATCTCTTGGAGGAGTACTCGACCCGTCGTGGTCTCCTCAAGTTTGTCTTCGATCCTGGCCTTGATCGAGGCATGCAAGTCCAGTTCACCCGCATCATAGGCAATTCTGACTTCGTGCGGGTTAGAGAAGATCTTGCCTTCACCCTTTACAAAGGGCCGCTGTCTGGTCATATAATAAAGACCCAGAACGATATCCTGGCTGGGGACAATAATGGGGTCTCCATTGGCCGGAGACAAGATGTTATTGGTGGACATCATCAGGACCCTGGCCTCGATCTGGGCCTCGATGGACAAGGGGACATGGACTGCCATCTGGTCCCCATCAAAATCCGCGTTAAAGGCAGTACACACCAGAGGGTGGAGTTGAATGGCCTTCCCTTCAATCAGGATGGGCTCAAAGGCCTGGATCCCCAAGCGGTGGAGTGTGGGCGCCCTGTTCAACAAAACACAATATTCCCTGACGACTTCGTCCAGGGCATCCCAGACCTCTGGCAGTTCTCTCTCTACCATCTTCTTGGCGCTTTTGATGGTCGTGACCAACCCCTTTTCATCAAGTTTGTTATAGATAAACGGTTTAAATAATTCCAGGGCCATTTTTTTGGGGAGCCCGCACTGGTGCAACCGAAGGTCGGGGCCTACCACAATGACAGAACGGCCCGAATAATCCACCCTTTTCCCAAGCAGATTTTGCCGGAATCTCCCCTGTTTACCCTTGAGCATGTCGCTAAGGGACTTAAAGGGTCTCTTATTTGCCCCGGTGACGACCTTGCCCCTCCTCCCATTATCAAAGAGGACATCCACTGCCTCCTGGAGCATCCTCTTTTCGTTTCTCACTATGATATCGGGGGCATTCAGGTCCAGTAGCCTTTTTAGTCTGTTATTGCGGTTGATGACCCTCCGATAAAGGTCATTCAGGTCAGATGTTGCGAATCTTCCTCCGTCGAGGGGAACAAGCGGTCTGAGGTCCGGTGGCAAGACCGGGACGACATCCAGGATTGTCCATTCCGGTCGATTCTTTGAATTTCTAAAGTCATCAATAATCTTTAGTCGTTTGCCCAGCTTCTTCCGCTTGGCATCCGACCGAGTCCCCAACATCTCGACTCTGAGGGTGTCAGAGAGCTCGTCCAGATCCAGGTCTCTGAGCATGGCCTGAATCGCCTCAGCCCCAATACCCGCCTCAAATCGATCCCCGTAATCCTCCCTTGCCTGTTGCAGCTGTTCATCGGTCAGCAGTGCCCCTTTCCTAATCAGGGGGTCCTTGACATCCCCGGGGTGCATAACGATATAGGTTTCAAAATAAAGGACCCTTTCCAGTTCCTTCAAGGTCAAATCCAGGAGATTGCCCACCTTGGAAGGGAGACACTTCAAAAACCAAATATGTGCGACAGGGGCAGCCAGCTTGATATGCCCCATCCGTTCCCGTCGAACCTTGCTTTGGATCACCTCCACCCCGCACTTCTCACACACGATGCCCCTGTGTTTCATTCGTTTATACTTGCCACAGTTGCACTCATAGTCCTTGATAGGACCAAATATCTTGGAGCAGAAGAGTCCATCCCTTTCCGGCTTAAAGGTCCTGTAATTGATGGTCTCTGGTTTTTTTACCTCACCAAAAGACCACTCCTGGATCTTTGCCGGCGAGGCCAGAGAAATCCTCACCGCGTTAAAACTCGATGGATCCTTGGGCTTTGCAAAAAAACTGTATAGTTCTTCCAATGCCTCTCTCCTTTGATAGCTATCCTAGATTTGACTGTCCTCAAAAAGCTGAACCTCCAGTCCGAGGCTCTGAAGTTCTTTCATAAGCACCTTAAAGGATTCGGGGAGACCAGCTTCCAGGACATTATTTCCTTTGACGATCCTTTCATACATCCGGGTCCTCCCGGCCACATCATCCGATTTGACAGTCAAGAACTCCTGGAGTGTATAGGCGGCGCCGTATGCCTCCATGGCCCACACCTCCATTTCTCCCAATCTCTGGCCACCAAACTGGGCCTTCCCCCCCAGAGGCTGCTGAGTCACGAGTGAATATGGCCCGATCGAACGTGCATGCAGTTTATCATCCACCAGGTGGTGGAGCTTCATGATATACATAATGCCGACGGTGACCTCCTGGTCAAAAGGTTCGCCCGTCCTGCCATCGTAAAGCGTTGCCTGGCCAGTGATAGGTAACCCCGCCTCCTTCAGGAAGTTCTTTATCTCTTCCTCCTCAGCACCGTCAAAGACAGGTGATGCCATAGGGACGCCATCCCTGAACAGAGCCGCCTTTCCAAAAAGTTCTTCATCGGGCAGATCCCCAAATAACCTGTCATATTCCTGTTTCTGAAACAGTCTCTTTAGTTTGCCTCTCAGCTCGGCAGCGCTGTTCATTTTGTCCAAGAGCATTCCAACCTGTTTACCAAGTTCAGCGGAGGCCCACCCCAGATGGGTCTCGAGGACCTGTCCCGCATTCATTCTTGACGGAACGCCTAGAGGATTCAATATGATATCCACCGGAGTCCCGTCGGCAAAATAGGGCAGATCTTCAACCGGTAGGACTCTGGACAGGACCCCCTTGTTCCCATGACGGCCGGCCATCTTGTCACCGACAGACAGTTTACGTTTTACCGCTACATATATCTTGACCATCTTGATGACGCCGGGGGCCAAGTCGTCACCGGCACTCAATCTCTCTATCTTGTCCTCAAAATGCTTGGTTAGGCGGGCCCTTTTACTCGAATAACTTTCAAGAATGGACTCTATCCGTTCAATCTCATCCATAGTCGCCTTTATATCAGCACCGGTCCAGGCCTCGATTTCAACATGCTCAATGTCCTTTGGCTTTATCACCTTTTTTGCCTGAACAAGGATTTCCCCACCTTCCCTGTCATGGAGATCTGTCTTCAGCTTCTTACCAATCAGGATATCCTTTAATTTCTCCCTGGCGCTCCTCGTGACGATCTCTTCCTCATCTCTGAGATCCTTTTCGAGTCGTGAGGTTGCCTCGACCTCAATGTCGCGGCTTCGCTGGTCCTTGTCTACCCCTCTCCTGGAGAACACCTTGGCATCGATCACGATTCCCTGAACCCCCGGAGGGACCCTCAGCGAGGTATCCTTGACATCACCTGCCTTATCCCCAAATATCGCCCTGAGTAGCTTCTCCTCAGGGGATAGCTGAGTCTCCCCCTTTGGCGTTATCTTCCCGACCAATATGTCGCCTGGCTTGATCTCCGCGCCGATCTTAATAATCCCGCTTTCGTCCAAGTTCCTTAGGGCATCCTCCCCGACATTTGGAATATCCCGGGTGATCTCTTCGGGCCCCAGCTTGGTATCTCGGGATACCACCTCAAATTCCTCTATGTGGATCGAGGTGTAGATATCCTCCTTCACCACCCTTTCGCTTATGAGCATGGAGTCCTCAAAGTTATATCCGCCCCATGACATAAATGCCACCATCACATTTTGTCCCAAGGCGAGCTCCCCAAGGTCTGAGGCTGGGCCATCGGCAATAATCTGTCCCTTTTTGATGATGTCGCCCTTCTTTACAATGGGCTTCTGAGTGTAGCAGCTGTTCTGATTAGATCTCTTGAACTTTACCAGTTTGTAGATTTCAACCTCCGGTTCATCATCCGATCCAGGGCTCGACCTGATGACGATTCGCGAGGCATCGGCATCCTCCACCACGCCATCCCTTTTGGCAATAACGGAGACACCCGAATCGCGTGAGACCACGCTCTCAATTCCCGTCCCCACCAAAGGCGCCCTGGCTGTCAGGAGGGGAACGGCCTGGCGCTGCATATTTGACCCCATCAGGGCCCTGTTGGCATCGTCGTGTTCTAGAAAGGGGACCAGTGAAGCGGAAATGCTCACAAGTTGGTCTGGAGACACATCCATATACTTCACATCCTTGACAGGGATCTTACCGGCTTCCCCCTCTACTCTCACCGCTGCCTCTTCCCTGATGAATCGTCCCCATTTATCCAATGGGGCATTGGCCTGCGCAATAGGATAGGCCTTTTCATCAAGGGCAGAGAGGTATTCAATCTCGCTGGTGGCCTTTCCTTCCCTCACCTTTCTATAGGGTGTCTCGATAAACCCGAACTCATTGACCCTTGCATAGGTGCTCAAAGACACAATCAATCCGATATTGGGGCCTTCGGGTGTCTCTATGGGACAGATCCTCCCATAATGGGTTGGGTGGACGTCTCTAACCTCAAAACCGGCCCTCTCCCTTGTCAAACCGCCGGGACCCAAGGCACTCAATCTCCGTTTATGCGTTACCTCCGACAAGGGGTTGGTCTGATCCATAAATTGGGAAAGCTGGCTGGTTCCGAAAAACTCCTTGACCACTGCCGAGACAGGTTTGGAATTAATCAAATCGTGGGGCATCAGGGTCTCCACTTCCTGGAGGCTCATCCTTTCTTTGATCGCCCTTTCCATTCTTACAAGCCCTATCCTGTATTGATTTTCAAGGAGCTCACCCACCGCCCTCACGCGCCGGTTTCCAAGGTTATCAATATCATCGCCCGTGGCCTCGGCAGTCTTTAGTTTGATTAGCTCTTTGACCGTAGCCAAGATATCTTCCCTTCTCAAAGTGCGTTGCTCCAGGGGAACATCCAGATTGAGGCGATGATTCAATTTGAGCCGACCCACCTTTGAAAGGTCGTAGGTGTTGATATTAGAGAAAAGGTTTTCAAAGAAATTGTTGGCGACTTCCTGGGTGGGGGGGCTGCTAGGCCGCATTTTTCTATATATATCAAGCACCCCTTCATCCGGGGTATTGATCTTGTCCAAAAGCAGGGTGTCCCTGATGCTCGTACTCACACCCTGGGGATCCAAGACAAGACACTCCATCTCAGTAATACCCCTTTCTTGAAGCAGCTCAAACGTCTCACGGGGGAGTCTCTGGTTTACCTCAAAGATGACCTCTCCGGTCTGGGGGTCCACCACCTCGTCTGCGGTTACTCGGCCCTCAAGATCTCGGGGATCAATAGGAATATGGGTGATACCGGCTGATTGAAGGGTCCTATGAAGCCTCTTGGTATATTTCTCACCCCTCTTGGCCAATACCTTGCCGGTCTGGGGATCAAGGATATCCTTGTTGAGTTTCCTCTGGTATAGATTTTCTATGTTGGCCTCTTGCCAGCATCTCTTCCCTTCTATCCGAATGATTTCGGTATCATAGAAAGCCCGCAAGACCTCTCTGGTCGTGTAACCGAGCGCCTTTAGGAGTATTGTGGCCGGGAATTTCCGCCTTCTGTCAATACGCACATACAGGAGATCCTTGGGGTCAAACTCAAAGTCAAGCCAAGATCCCCTCAGAGGGATAATGCGTGCCGAATAGAGAAGCTTTCCGCTGGAATGGGTTTTGCCCTTGTCGTGGTCGAAAAAGGCCCCGGGGGAACGATGGAGCTGGCTGACAACTGCCCTTTCGGTCCCGTTGATAATAAAAGTCCCGCGTTCGGTCATCATGGGCAGGGTCCCGAAATAGATCTCTTGCTCCTTGATATCCCTGATACTTTTTGTACCATTGGTGGCATCCGTATCAAAGACAACCAGCCGGACCGTGAGTCTGATGGGGGCCTCATAGGTCATGCCCTTGTTGAGGCAATCCTCCTCGTCATACTTGACATCTTCAAAGGTATACTTGACAAATTCCAGTGAAGATGTGCCCGCAAAATCATGTATCGGGAAGACATTCTTGAATGCCCCCTGGAGACCAAATTCCTCACGCTCCTCATGGGGAATATCTTTTTGCAGAAACCGCTCGTAGGAGCGCTTTTGCATATCTATCAGGCTCGGGATCTCAACGACCTTCTCTATCTTCCCGAAACTTCTTCTTGGACGTCTGCTCGCACCGTTGTGTACACTCATGGTATCTCCTCAAAAATTGGCTCATGGGCAAAGGCCCTAAGCCCACAGCCAGAAGATATCCTACCCGTGTCTGCTCTGACCCGTGGGATGTAAAGTCCTGTTGCCCACGGCCTCGGGGATATGTTGATACCAATTCTGTCTTCTTGACAAAAACAATAGACTACTTAATCTCCACGGTGGCGCCAGCCTCTTCCAGCTGACCCTTGATGCCCTCTGCCTCATCCTTGGACACCCCTTCTTTTATTGGGGCAGGCGCCCCGTCCACCACCGCCTTGGCCTCTTTTAGGCCCAAACCGGTGATGGCCCGAACCACCTTAATCACCTGGATCTTTTTGTCACCCACGGCAGAGAGAACCACGTCAAATTCCGTCTTCTCGGCCACCTCTTCCTGGGCCTGGGCAGCGGGTGCGGCGGTGGCGACGGCCACCGGGGCAGCCGCACTCACCCCAAATTTTTCTTCCAGTTCTTTTACAAACTCCGAAAGTTCGAGAACCGTCATGTTGGAGATATATTCAATTACATCTTCCCTATTGATCTTTTCTGTCATGTCTATGCTTGAACCTCCGTAATATCTTGAAAGAGTTATTTTTCTTTTTGCTGTTCAATGGCCTTCAGCACATATAGCAGCTTGGCCATAATACCATTCAGAACCCTGACCAAAGATGCCGGAACCGCCTGCATGGCCGACAAGGTCTGAGCCAGAAGCACTTCTCTTCCCGGCAGCTCAGCCAATCGCTTAATCCCCTCCGCGTCGACAACTTTCCTTGATACCTGGCAGGCCTTAAGCTGTAACATATTAAAATTCTTGGCAAAGTCAACCAGGACCTTTGCGGGGCCAATTACGTCCTCGTATGTAAGTGCAATCGCCGACGGCCCCTCCATATACTCCTTGATCAGCTCGGTATCAGTCTCTTGGCTGGCCAGCTTGAGGAGTCTATTCTTGACGACCCTGAATTCGGCATCTACCTTCTTCAGTTCCTTTCGTAGCCGGCTGATGGTCTCCACATTGAGGCCTTGATAATTTACAAGAAAAGTGCCCTGTGCCTTTTCAAGTTGGCCACGAAGATCGGCTACAAACCTTTCCTTTTCTTCCCTCTTCATGTTCACCCCCCCTCCGTCTGACAGTAAATATGCCAAAGACAGAGGTATAGGCCCCAAACTTCAAAAAGATCAGTCTCGGTAGGCATTTCCATTTAAGCCGTCGGACACCATACACGAGGAATTGATCGCACACTGCCCTCGCCGTGGCACCTACTGTCTTTGACTAAGAGCCACAAGCGCCGGGGGCTTTCCTTTCAGAAGTCCCGGCCTTGCACATTCCCAACTAGTTTTGGAGATCTTTCACGTATGCAGGATCCACTTTGATTCCAGGCCCCATGCTGGTAGACATGCCAATACTTCTGAGATAGGTCCCTTTGCTGGCAGGAGGTTTCAGTCTCAAAACAGTGTCGATAAATGCAGCAATATTTTCCAGGAGCTTTTCCACACCAAATGAAACCTTGCCCATAGGGGCATGGATTATGCCCGCCTTTTCCACCCGAAAATCTATCTTGCCGGCCTTAATATCTGTAACGGCCTTGGCCACATCAAAGGTAACCGTGCCCAATTTGGCATTCGGCATCAAGCCCCTTGGCCCCAAAATGCGCCCAAGCTTTCCCACGGCACCCATCATATCTGGCGTGGCAATGGCCTTGTCAAATTCAAGCCATCCCTGTTGAATCTTCTCTACAAGATCGTCAGAGCCCACATAGTCGGCACCCGCCTCACGGGCCTCTTTCTCCTTTTCTCCTTTGGCAAACACCCCCACGCGGACCTTTTTTCCCACCCCGTGTGGCAACACGACCGTACCTCTCACCATCTGATCCGCATGCCTGGGGTCTACGCCCAGCTTCACCGCCAGATCCACACTTTCATCAAAGTTGGCATGGGCGCAATCAAGTGCCAATCCAACTGCCTCTTGAAAGCTATATCGTTTCATCTTGTCGATCTTTTGGGCACTGACCCTGTATTTCTTGCCTCTCTTGGCCATTTCTATGCTTCCCCTAAGTGTTAAGATTCGATTATCGTTATACCCATACTCCTGGCCGTCCCCTCGACGATTTTGGCTGCGTTCTCCAGATCATAGCTATTCAAGTCTTCAAACTTGAGCCTTGCTATCTCCTCCACCTGCTTTCGGGTAACCTCCGCCACCTTTTGTCGATTGGGTTCAGCCGAGCCCTTGGCTATTTGCGCGGCCTGTTTCAAAAGTACCGAGGCCGGAGGCGTCTTTGTAATAAAAGAAAACGACCGATCCGCATAGATTGTGATGACAACAGGAATAACTGTGCCCACCTGGCCCTGTGTCTTCGCATTGAATGCCTTGCAAAACTCTGCGATATTGACCCCGTGCTGACCCAACGCGGGACCAATGGGGGGGGACGGGTTGGCCTGCCCCCCCTTTACCTGAAGTTTCACAGAACCAATGACTTTCTTTGCCATGATAAATCCCTTCTAAATCTTGTTGACCTGTATAAAATCCAGTTCTACTGGCGTAGGACGTCCAAATACCGTAATGAGTACCCTGAGCTTCTCCTTATCCGGCTTCATTTCCTCCACAACACCCTGGAAATTGCTAAATGGACCATCCACGACCCGAACCTCGTCACCCTCTTCAAAGCTATATTTGGGTTTTGGCTTACTCACCCCTTCTTCCATCTGGTGGATGATCCGATCTGCCTCCTCATCTGAGATGGGCGTTGGTTTTACCTCCCCACCAACAAACCCGGTTACCTTGGCAGTATTCCTGACAGTGTGCCAGGTGTCATCATTTAAGGCCATTTGAACCAATATGTATCCTGGGTAAAACTTCCTTGAAGAGGTCTTTTTCTGCCCTTTCCGGAGCTCGATCACCTGCTCGGTCGGCACAAGGATCTTGCCAAAGTATTGCTCCTGGCCAAGGGTCTTTATCCTCTCCTCCAGGTTTTTCTTCACCTTGTTTTCAAAACCCGAATAGGTATGAACGATGTACCATCTCAGATCCATGGCAGTACCGCCTGGCTCACCCCACGATATTTTTGATAATCTTTATAAGGCCAAAATCCACCAGACCCAGGAAAAAGGCGACCACGAGGGTCAGTACAATCACGACGGCCGTAGAGGCAAACAATTCCTTCCGGGTGGGCCATTTCACCTTCATAAGCTCCGTCCTTGCCTCTCTCAAAAATTGCCCCGCCTTATCCGCAAATGTTCGAATAGAGCCTTTATTTCCCCCCCTTTTTTCAATTGCCCTCTTGGGGGTGTTCGGAGTGGACTGTTGTTTTACCGCCTTTTCTTGTGGGAGATTTACATCAGAGCTTACGACCCGGTTTTTCTGTGAAACGCGGACCTTTTTCTTCGAAACCTTCCTCTTCTTTGACCTCTGACTCTTTTTTTTCATCTATCCCTTGGATGCCCTGCTTTTTGGTCTTGCCGCCTATTTGATCTCTAAAACCCCACAAACCTGATAAACATCAAAGGTAACATCTCAAGTAGACGTTCACGGGTTCAAAGGTTCAGGGGTTCAAGGTTGCATTCTTGTCCTTTTCCCTAACCCTGAATCCCGATTCATCGGGAAACCGGGAACCTGTGAACGCTTACCATCTCAAAAAACAGGGGGAAAGGTGTGGCATGGGGGTCTTTTTTTCTTCCACAT
>CAZXCQ010000012.1:0-39877 GCA_964639275.1 uncultured Desulfobacteraceae bacterium
GACCCCCATGCCACACCACAATCGATTTATCCCCGGGTTTTTGAGAAGTTACGCCAGATTCATACCAAAGCTCTTATCAAGCGATAAAAAAGAGAGGGGTTAAAGCCCATAGACTTTCACCCCTCTCGCGTCTGACACCATTCATGTTCTCCGGGGAGGGTGCCTGCGTATGATCCCAGGGTCGAAGGGATTACCAGCCGGAACACATGATGGTGTCACAACAGGACCATCATAAGGGCTCACTATTTCACTCTGCCCTCACGCCATGCCTGAATGAGCTGGTCGTAGTCGACCGTTATACCTTGAGGCTTCTCATTGACCTTGGCCTTGGGCGAACCGGGTTTGTTCAGCCAGACATTCGGGTCGATACATGGATTGAGCTTTGGACCGTATTGTTTCTGAACACCTGCCCGCTCGATACGCTGCATGACTTTGTCCATCTCCCGGGCGAGGTTGTCCATGGCCCTATCCACGGTCACCTCACCGGATACCGCCTCACCGATATTCTGCCACCACAATTGTGCCAGCTTGGGATAATCAGGCACATTGGTCCCTGTGGGGGTCCAGGCCACTCGCGCCGGACTGCGGTAAAATTCCACCAGTCCTCCGAGCTTGGGCGCACGCTTGGTAAAGGCCTCGCTCCGGATATCGCTGTCACGGATCGGGGTCAGCCCCACCAGGGCCTTTTTCAGCGACGTGGTCTTGCAGACACAGAACTGGCCATAGAGCCACGCAGCCTTGCGTCTCTTAAGGGGTGTACTGTACATGAATGTCCAGGACCCGCAGTCCTGATAGCCTAACTTCATCCCCTCTTCCCAGTAAGGGCCGTGGGGCGAGGGGGCCATGCGCCATTTGGGAGTCCCGTCCGGGTTGACCGTGGGTCCAGGCGCGACCATTGTGGGAACAAATGCCGTGTACCAGAAGATCTGCTGGGCCACATTCCCCTTGGCCAAGAAGGGCAGGTACGTATAGAAATCCATCCCCAGGCAACCGGGAGGCGCATATTTCCGGAGCCACTCCATATACTTGCGGAGCGCGTACTTGGCTGCCGGACTGTTGGCAGCGCCCCCGCGACAGACGCTTGCGCCCACCGGCCGGGATTGTTTGTCAACACGGATACCCCATTCGTCCACCGGCTTGCCGTTCGGCAGACCTTTGTCACCACAACCGGCCATGGACAGCCAGGCGTCCGTAAACCGCCAGCCCAGATCCGGCGCCTTTTTCCCATAGTCATTATGGCCGTACACACGCTTCCCATCGATCTCTTTGATGTGCTCGGTGAAAAATTCCGCGATATCCTCATAGGCCGACCAGTTGACCGGGATGCCCAACTCATAGCCGTAGATTTCCTTAAATTTCTTCTTGAAATCCGGTCGCTTAAACCAGTCATAACGGAACCAGTAGAGGTTGGCGAACTGCTGGTCCGGAAGCTGGTACATCTTACCGTCAGGCGCAGTCGTAAAGGACTTGCCCATGAAATCGTCCACGTCTAAGGTGGGCAGCGTTACGTCCTTGCCCTCACCTTTCATAAAATCGCTCAGGGGAACCACAAACCCGTAACGCCAGTGGGTGCCGATAAGATCGGAATCGTTGATCCAACCGTCATAGATGTTCTTGCCCGAGGCCCACTGGGTCTGCAGCTTTTCGATGACGTCCCCTTCCTGAATCAAGTCATGGGAAACCTTGATCCCGGTAATCTCTTCAAAGGCCTTGGCAAGGACCTTGGACTCATATTCATGGGTGGCGATGGTTTCAGACACAACCTTGATTTCCATCCCCTTGAAGGGCTCGGCCGCCTTGATGAACCATTCCATCTCTTTCATCTGTTGATCTTTTGTCAGCGTGGATGGCTGAAACTCATTGTCCACCCATTTCTTGGCGGCGTCCATCTGCGGCGAAGACCAGCAGGGGACGCTGGAAAAGACAATTGCCAGGGCTACGATTCCGAAAAACAGTAATCTCTTCTTTCTCATTGCCGTTGTCTCCTTTCAAATCGAGTCGGTTAATCGCCCACTCCTTGCCGATTCAAGTTGTTCATTCGGTCTTAACCTCGACGGGTAATCGACAAGGCAACCCAGAGGCTCTATTGGATCAGCCCCATTAGCATGTGATCGTTACCACCTCCTTTCCAAGATTCTGCGGGTCAGCATACCCACGTTCCCGATTTACCCGCTTACGTTCCCGGACCCTTTGAATCTCAGCCAAGGCTTTGGGCCTCCCGTCTTCTCTATCCCCAGATCATCACTACCAGAATCCAGCAGACCGCGATAATGAACAGGAGCCAGAGGGAAAAATGGGTCAACCCGATCCAGGCAAAAAAGATATAAGCACTGGTCAAAATCCCAATAAAGAGCCGGTCACCCGGTGTGGTGGGGATCGGCAGAAAACCGCGTCGTTCCATGGAAGGGGTTAAGGTCTGCCATACCATCATGGCAATCACAATTAGGATAATAGTGCCGCAGAAGATAGCCGTGGGTATGGTCCATTCCATCCATTGCAGGGTGAACTTCATGGTCTTTCTCCTTTACACCCGGCCCAAGGCAAAGCCCTTGGCCATATGATTGCGTACGAACCAGATCACCATGGCGCCCGGTACAATGGTCAGCATACCGGCCGCAGCCAGCAGGCCATAGTCAAGACCGGTTGCGCTGATGGTTCGTGTCATGATTGCCGAGATGGGTTTTGCTTCGGTTACCGTCAGTGTCCGGGCCAACAGCAACTCAACCCAGCTGAACATAAAACAGAAAAAGGCCGTTACGCCCACACCCGCCCTGATCAGCGGGATGAAGATGGTGATAAAGAAGCGAGGGAAACTGTACCCGTCGATAAAGGCGGTTTCATCAATTTCACGGGGGACCCCTGACATAAAGCCTTCCAATATCCAGACCGCCAGTGGCACGTTGAACAGACAGTGGGCAAGCGCCACCGCAATGTGCGTATCCATCAAACCGACAGTGGAATACAGCTGGAAAAAGGGGAGCGCGAAAACGGCCGCCGGAGCCATACGGTTGGTGAGCAACCAAAAAAACATCTGTTTGTCACCGACGAACTGGTAGCGCGAAAAGGCATAGGCTGCAGGGAGGGCCACAGTCAATGAGATAACCGTGTTCAGGACCACATAGATCATGGCATTGATATAGCCCATGTACCAGGTTGAATCCGTAAAGATCTTGATGTAGTTTTTTAGTGTCGCGTCGGTGGGAAACAGGGCGAAGGATGCGAGGATGTCGGCGTTGGACCTGAGGGACATGTTGAGCATCCAGTAGATCGGAATGATCAGCAGGACAAAGTATATAGTAAGGCCGATGGTCTTTTTCTTTCCTTTCATCCCTTTTCTCCTTTTCCGACTCTCTGAAGGGCCTGGTAAAATATAAAACTGAACAGCAATACGATGATAAAGTAGATGAGTGAAAAGGCCCCGCCCGGTCCGAGGTCGAATTGCAAGAGGGCGATCTTGACGAGGTAAATGGAGAGGAACGTGGTGGAATTTCCGGGTCCTCCTCCGGTGAGCACAAAGGGTTCCGCATAGATAAGGAAACTGTCCATGAACCGGAGCAAAAAGGCGATGGTGAGTACCCCGCGCATCTTGGGGAGCTGGATGTAAAGAAAGGTCGACCAGGCGGATGCGCCATCGATCTTGGCGGCTTGGTAATAGGCCTCGGGGATCGCCCGCAGCCCAGCATAGGCCAGCAGGGCCACCAACGGGGTCCAGTGCCAGACCTCCATCAACATCACGGTGATCCATGCATCGAGTGGCCTTGCCGTATGATCAAAGGGTATCCCCAGGAGGTTGTTCATCCCGGCGCCGAAAAGACCGATATCCGGTCGGGTAAAGATGATCCAGATCGTCCCGATGGTGTTCCATGGGATTAGCAGAGGCAGCGCTATGGTAACCAGAGACGCGGGGACTCCCCAACCGCGCTTTGGCATGGCCAGAGCAATGAGTATGCCGAGCGGCATCTCGATCAACAGAACGAGCCCGGAGAAGAGGAACTGGCGCCATAGCGCTTCATGCAGGCGATAATCGCCCAGCATCTCCTTGAACCATTCGGTTCCGACAAAGATTTTCTGGCCCGGCGCAAGGATGTCCTGGAGCGAATAGTTGATCACGGTCATCAAGGGAATGATGGCACTGAAGGCAACGATCACAAAGACCGGTAGGACCAGTAACCAGGCCTTATTATTTGGCCATTTTTCCATAGAAATCCCCTTTGCTATTGAGAATTTTCCATTAGAAAACCTTTGAACCCTTTGACATTTCGTATCAATTTAGCCTTTTTCAAGACTGACACCTGGACAGGGGAATGGGGGTTCGGAATCCCCATTCCCCGGATTTCAAAAAGCTAAAATGCTGCAACATTTCTTATTTGACCAACCACCCGTCGGCAAACAGTCTGGTCTTCTGTTGGGGGAAGCCAAGCCATGCCTTACCCTCTGGAAAGGATTTGCTTTCTGCCAGAGTGGCTTTCAGGGTGTTGCCGCCCAGCGTGAGCGTCACAACCGTGTAACTCCCCAAATCCTCGACCAGCCTGACCTTGGCCGGCACGGCGCCGTCAACGGCCTCGCCATGTACCTCCAGGTACATGGGTCGTATGCCTAATTCCAGTTTCCCATGGGCCTTACTCCCCTTTGGCGCGGTTTCATCGTCCAGAACAATACTGGCGCCATCGACATGTGCATTGTTTCCTTCCAGGGTGCAGTCCATGAAGTTCATCCCCGGGCTTCCGATGAAATATCCCACGAACCGGTGTTCCGGGTTTTCGAAAAGATCCTCAGGGGTACCCATTTGCACGATTTCGCCCTCAAACATGACCGCCACTTCATCGGCAAATGTCAGTGCCTCCACCTGATCATGAGTAACGTAAATAAAGGTTAGATTTAGCTGTTCGTGGATCTCTTTGAGTTTGCGCCGCAGGTGCCATTTCAGTTGCGGATCGATGACCGTCAGCGGCTCATCAAAAAGGATGGCCGACACATCACTTCGAACCAGCCCACGGCCCAATGAGATTTTCTGTTTGGCATCGGCCGCCAGCCCGGCGGCCTTTTTTTTCAAATAAGGCGTCAGTTCAAGGATTTCGGCCACCTCATATACCCGCCGGGTGACTTCTCCTTCCTCTATGCCTCGATTGCGTAACGGAAAGGCCAGATTGCCAAAAACCGTCATCGTGTCATACAAGACCGGAAATTGAAAAACCTGGGCGATGTTCCGCTTTTCAGGCGGCAATTCGGTGACATCCCGGCCATCGTATAGCACCCGCCCACGGCTTGGTCTAAGGAGACCGGAAACGATATTTAGCAACGTGGTCTTGCCGCAGCCCGAAGGCCCTAGCAAGGCGCATGCGGCACCATCGCTCCACACATTGTGGATCCGTTTCAGGGCATAATCCGAATCCCCCGCAGGGTGTCGGAGATAGCTGTGGGCGACTTCACGGAGTTCGATAGATGCCATTGTGCTCTCCTAATTGGTCATTTTCTTAATGCCCTTAAGGGATGGAGATGCCACCAGCTTCCCATCCTCATCGTATATAAAAAACCGATACGGACTCACGTAAAGGATGATCTCGGACCCGATCCGGCGGGAGTGAATGCCGTCTTCCTGAACCACCAACCGGGTAGCCCCATGGTGGACGTGAATGTATGTTTCCGATCCGTTTATCTCTGCCAATTCCACCTTGGCCGGGATTTCGGCATCTTCTTTGCCGTTTCTCTTTAGGAAAAGATGATTGGACCGTATACCAAAGGCATAGTTTCCCTCAGGCAGGTCTTTCATGTAACCTTTCAGGGTAAATTCAATCTCCTGCCCCATCCGGCCGGTTTTTCCCTGGATCGAACCCTCAAGGAAATTGATGGGCGGGTCACTAAACACCTCAGCCACTTTGGTCGTTGCCGGATTATGGTATACCTCCGGGGTGGGGCCGGTTTGCAGAGCTCGGCCCTCATCAACGACCACAATATTGCCGCCCATCATCAGGGCCTCTGTCGGTTCGGTTGTCGTGTAGACGACAATCGCTTCTCGCTCTCTGAAAATATCTTGAAGTTCGACCCGCAGTTCCTCTCTCAACTTATAGTCCAGGTTTACCAGAGGTTCGTCCATCAGGAGCAGATCGGCGTTTTTTATCAGTGCCCGGGCGATGGCGACCCGCTGCTGCTGTCCACCGGAGAGTTCGGCGGGCAGACGATCGAGCAGGTCGTCGATGTGGAGCATTTGAGCGGTTTGGCGTACCTTTCGGTCGATCTCGGAGCTGTTTTCACCGCTCAGTTTGAGGGGGGAGGCGATATTCTTGTACACGGTAAGGGACGGGTAGTTGATAAACTGCTGATAGACCATGGCAACACTCCGTTTTCGGACCGATTTTCCCGTAACGTCCACGCCGTCCACCAGGACACGCCCCGAAGTGGGGCGATCCAGCCCGGCCATCAATCTGAGGAGGGAGGTCTTACCGGCCAGGGTACGGCCAAGGAGCACATTACGGGAGCCCGCCTCAAACTCCAGGCTGACGTTGTCGATGTGGATTTCCCGGCCTACCTTCTTCGTGATAGCTTCCAAGGTTAAGGACATGATATGATCATCCTCTCACTTTAGATTCTTACACGTATTAAGAGATCATCTCTTACAATGCTTTTGCATCCTTTGTTCCGACAGTGCTTAGGATCTGTCAACCACTCATTACCTTATTTTTAAAAAGGCATTTACTGCCGCATAGGCGCTGCCAATGGCCAACCCCGACCCGCATTTCATCCGCATCCAATCCTGGTGGGCCAGGATCGAACCGGCTGCGAACAGCCTTTCAAAGGCTGGTCCGCCTGAGCTGTCCAGGGGTCGGAATAGGTCATCGATTTCCAGCCCGGCCCGGTTGACCGGATGACCGCGTGGGTCCAGGAAATCCTTGTGGTGCCATCCGTTTCTTCCTTCCGGTTGATGGACCGGTAAATTGAAGATGGCCTCTCGGATTCGCTTTCTGTCAGCCAACAGCCCCCTGCCCCAAAAACGGCCACTGGCCAGGATAACCCCCTTGGCACGCACAGACCTCTCCACTGTGCTGTTGCCGATGTCGAGAATGAAGTCTCCCCCCGGTTCCTGGTGGGCTTTCAAGACCCGTTTTTGTGAAAAACGCCGAACCCCTTTTCCAGAAAGTCCTCTCGCAAAGGTATCATTGAGCCTGAGGCCCGGAATCGAGACGGGGAGGGTAGGGATTTCGAATATCGGGACTCCGATCTGCTTCTCCAGTCTGGCAATGATCTCTCCCGTGCGGTTCATACCGAATATGGCCGGCATGCCTATTGAGTGGGCGTCTCCGACAAGGGGTCGCACCGCTTGGGCAAGCCTCTCCTGGTTTCTTGATGACTCCATGCTCTGGGCCATAATCTCACCCGCAAAGAGTTCTCTGACCTGATCATTACCCGGAAAAGCGATACGGGTTGAGCGCAAATCCGGCCATTTTTCCTTTAGGGTTGCTGCGATTTGAGTCGCACTCAAATCATTGAGGCCATAAAAATTGACGAGTAAACAGGGACGTCTCTCCCTTAATGCCTTTGTGCCTCCCCACATGCTCTGTGGCACGCAGTATGTCTGTTTTGTTGTCCCCAGAGGCATAATCATCTCTGAGTTGAGCCCTTTGCGCCTCCTGTAAAGAAGACCCGCTTCCTCTAGAAAGGAGAGCAGTTCATCAAAGGCGGCCTCAATCTCTTGCCTTCTTAGCCGGGCATAGGGGTGTTTGGGGATCTCCCGGGCCAACGCCTCGATTCCTGCCCAGGGATCTAGCCACGATTTCTTCTCCTGCACCGGATGCACGCCGAAGAGATCCAGGAGGCCACTGGCAAAAACGATTTCGCCCGTGACACCCACCTGAGCCGTAGAGAGACCACGGTTGGCGGCAAAAAGCGCTGACGCCATACCTGCCATCCCGTTTCCGATGATGGCCAGCTCACACTCTATGGAATCTGTGTCAATCATGGCCAATGTCTTCACCGCCCTCAAGTTCCAGACCCAAAAGCCCACAATACAAGGCCTCTTTGAACTCCGCCTGAATGAGCTGCGCGTCCCAGAGAACCGGGCACTCCCCCTTCCACCGTTCACGTAGGAAGCTCTTGAGATGAATCAGACCCTCATTGGCAAAAAAGTCCCCACGCTCATACAGGTGAGCCGTAACTCTTTCCCCACAGAAGGTGCCCTGACACGAGCCTTTGCCCATCCGGCTGCGGAGCCCGATGGCCCGAAGGTCCAGTTTGTCACCCTGTTCCTGAATCGACCCGATGACGTTGTCTATGATGCTCTTGGGCAAGATCTCGCATTCGCAAAGGGGCTGGTTTTCCGGCCCCCTTCCTTTTAGCCAGAGTCTTGGGCCCAACGCCGGTTCGGTCCACATGCCTGCCGGGGTGGAGGGCAGGGGCTCGGTTCGGGTCACGCAGGGATCTGTAATTCCCATCCGCTTACATACCAGATCGGCCGTCTTCTCTGCCATAAAACGGAAGGTCGTAAGCTTGCCCCCGGGAATGGTTGCGAGATTCTCCAGACCCTCTTGAATGTGATCCAGGAGAGTGAAACCCCGGCTGATGGAACGGTCGTTGTCTTCAGATCCCGGTTTGAGAAGAGGCCTGACACCGGAAAAGGCGCGGATATACCGAACGGTGTCCAGGGCAGGGAGCATTGCCGCGCCCTCCTTGACAATCAGATCAACCTCCTCAACCGTTGGCCTGATTTGCTCCAAAGAGTCAATTCGCATTGAGGTTGTTCCCATGATGGACACCGTCCCGCCCGGGACCAGGATGTCACCGTCTGCAGGCGGCCGCAGACGGTTGACGACCCGCTTTGTGATCCTCCTGTCGGTTACCAGGAGGCTTCCTTTTGAAAAAAGGATATCGATCGACACGCCGGCCAAAACGGCCACTTCACCGGCCCAGGCCCCAGAGGCATTCACCACCTCCTGCGGTTCGACAATTATCTCCTTTCCGGTTTTCATGTCTTGAAGGAGGGCTGCCACGATGCGGTTGCCGCTCTTTTTGAAGCCCACCACTTTGGTATGTTTTAGCAACTGGGTCCCCAGTTGCTGGGCCTGGGAGATGTTTTCAAGGGAGAGTTTGAAGGGGTCGATTGAGGCGTCTTTCACAAGATAGACGGCGATTGTTTTTTGGGAAAGGGCAGGTTCAAGTTCCAGGGCCTCATTGATGTCCAGGGCCTTGACCGGGATTCCGCATTGCTCACACAGATGGGGAAAATCGGCAACATACCTCTCGTCATCTCCCTCAATCGCCACAAACAGGCCGCCGGTGTCTTCGATGCAGTGGGGGGCCAGTCTCTTTAGGAGTTCACTTTCTTCCCGGCATTCTCTTGCAACCGCCTGATCTGTCGATACATAGCGCCCCCCGCTGTGGAGCAGCCCGTGGTTACCGCCGGATGCACCGGAGTTGATGTCGCCTTTTTCTGCCAAGATGCATTGAACGCCACGGAGGGCCAAGTCCCTGGCAAGGCCTGTACCGGTGGCTCCCCCGCCGACTATCAGTACCTGTGTTTCCACGTAATCACTCACTGTCGGTTAGGTGCGGACCCATGGATCAAAAAAAGTCCTGCTGGCATCTAAGAATTTCCAAATCCTTTAAAACAGAAAATTGGACGTGTCAACTAAAAATTTTCACATTTTTACATTTAGCTTGAATAAATGTTCATTTATGAAAAAATATCGTGAAGATATGTGTTCCGCGTTTGGGTTACCCCCTATGGGGTAATCACCAGGCAGTCATTTTTCACGGGGTAAGACCTCAGGGGATCAACGATTCTTGGTCTGCCTTCAAAAAACCTGCTTGTCTTAACGCTATTTTTGGATTAAATTGGATGTATTGTATCTTCTCAACAAATCGGGGCAAATGATTTCTGAGACTGCCTTTCTGGATTTCTCCGCAGGGCCTGCCTTTGGCTTGAACAGGGGCGGGAATCCAGGAGCCAAACCGCTGCTATTGAGATGTTACGATATATTATTCTATATTATAGGAAGAACTTAGTTCGCTTTGCTCACAACCGGAATGTGGAAATGATCGAACACCGGAACAATCGGTTTTGGGGAATTGACGGAATGGTCTATTGGGAAAATCCACATTCCATTATTCCATGCGGCTGGCATAAAGAAAATGCCATTAAAAACCCTTTATTTCAATAAGTTATACAATTTCTGAGACGTTAAATTATTCCGGCCGTGCCGGAGTGGGTGGCCACCAGCGTTAAGGGGATGCAACTATTTGGAGAAGTGAGGGAGCTTTCCGTTCTGAACCTTCCAGCCAATCTGGCCACAGGGATTGGCTGGAGGGGAATTTTCGCTTGTGAAATTCACAGGTTAATGATATATTAATTGTATACAAAGATACGCTTGACGATCTGTGGCCTGTCCAAGAATGGAAAATATCTGTGAGGAATTGAAATGATATATAGAAATGACCGCGGAGATTTCGGTGCAGGCAGGATCGACCTTGGGCGCGATGTGAACGGCAGGGGACGGTCAGTGGTTCTTCGCCAAAAAAAGATCCTGGATCTGGTACGAGGCCAGGGATTTGTTTCCATAGACGCCCTTGCCCAGAACTTTATGTTAACACCGCAGACCATTCGGCGTGATATTAACGAACTCTGCAAGAGGGGTCTGGTGCGCCGGTATCATGGCGGGGCGGGTCTGCCATCCAGTGTCGAAAACGTGGCATACACCATCCGCAAGGTCTTCTGTTTGGCAGGAAAGATTCAAATAGCTCGTCTGCTGGCCCGCCATATTCCGAACCAGGCATCCCTTTTTATCGACATAGGGACAACCACAGAGGAAGTTGCCAAGGCCTTGCTGGATCACAAAGGGCTCAGGATTATAACGAACAACCTCAATGTGGCGACAATTTTGTGTCAGAATGCGAGCTTTGAGGTGATTGTTACAGGCGGTGTGGTGCGCACCCGGGACAGGGGGGTTACAGGGGAGGCGACTATTGACTTTATCAAGCAGTTCAAGACCGATTTTGGCGTCATTAGTGTGAGCGGGATCGATTCCGATGGCACGCTGCTGGACTTCGATTATCACGAGATCCGTGTCGGACAGGCCATAATCGCAAATTCCCGTAAGGTGTTTCTTGTGGCTGATCACACCAAGTTCGGCCGGGAGGCCATGGTCCGACTCTGCAACATACGGGAGGTTGACGCCCTTTTTACAGATCGAAGACCGTTACCTGCTATGTGTGAAATGCTTTCCGCAGCCGACGTCAAGCTCTACACGGCCGACGCGGAATTAGAGGCTGATTCAAAGCCCGAGGTGGAGGCACCCCAATAGATATGTAAACGGGATTGGGCGTAAAAGCCCCATAGGCGTCACAGCTCCGGCGAGATTGTAACCCCCGGAGATGCCCAGGGATGATGAGCCCTTCACCCTGATTTCTCCTATTCGCCATCGCCAATGATCTTGACCAAAACGCGTTTTTTTCTGCGGCCGTCGAATTCACCATAGAAGATCTGTTCCCATGGGCCAAAATCCAGTTTCCCCTCGGTGACAGCAACGACCACCTCTCTACCCATGATCTGCCGCTTCAGATGGGCGTCGGCATTATCTTCACTCACATTGTGTCTATACTGAGAGACGGGTTCGTGTGGTGCAAGTCCCTCCAGCCAGAGTTCATAATCGTGATGAAGTCCCGACTCATCGTCATTTATAAACACAGATGCGGTAATATGCATGGCATTGACAAGACAGATCCCTTCGGTAATTCCGCTTTTCCTCAGACATTCCTCAACCTGGGGGGTGATGTTGATGAAGCCCCGTCTGGCGGGGACATTAAACCAAAGTTCCTTGCGGTAGCTTTTCATCTCATGCTCCTTTCAGGTAATATGGAGGTAGGGTCGACTTCCAGGGGCACGGGCATCATAAGCCTAACTTGAGTCCTGAGGATCATATTTCAAGAAGCCCCGCGGTGTAAACGGAAAAGATTGGACTCCGGGGTGTCTGTGGACTATAAAAAGGGTTTGAAAAGGAGCAACGTTTTAGCCTTTTGAAACCAGGGGAATGGGGCATGACAGATCTTCCACTTATAGGGATCACCATGGGGGATCCTGCCGGTGTTGGACCAGAGATTATCGTCAAGGCGCTGGCCGATAGCACGATCTATGAGTCTTGTCGGCCGGTGGTCCTGGGAGATAAGGAGGTCCTCTTTTCGACCATTAAGAGGGCCCGGGAGGAGATCTCGCTGGATGTCATTCCGATTCCCTCCATGGCCAATCCATACCCGGGAAAGATAGACCTGATAGCCCTATCTCGATTGAAAAAGGGAGACATCCTGCCAGGCAGCCCCACGGTTGAAGGCGGTAGGGCAATGGTGGAATATGTCATCCGGGCAGTGGAATTGAGCCAAAGGGGGGAGCTTGCGGCCATGGTAACCTGTCCCATCAGCAAGGCCCTGATGCATCAGGCAGGATATTTCTACGAGGGACACACACAACTCATATCACAGCTTACTGACACACCCGACAGTGTGATGATGCTGGCAGGGGCGAGGTTGCGGGTAGCGCTGGTGACCATTCATTGTGCGTTCAAAAGGGTTCCCGCGCTTCTGGATACTGAACGGATCTACAAGGCGATCACCGTGACGGCCAGGGCCCTCCAGGGAGACCTGGGAATTGAAAGGCCACGGCTGGCGGTGGCAGGGCTTAATCCGCATGCCGGAGAGTTGGGTCTATTTGGCATGGAGGATGAAAGGATCATTAGGCCGGCAGTGGACCGGGCAAGGGATCAGGGTTACGATGTAGCGGGCCCGCTCCCTTCCGACACCCTTTTTTATCAAGCCGCCAATGGCCGGTTCGACGCGGTGGTGGCCATGTATCATGATCAGGGCCTGATACCCCTAAAGCTTCTCCATTTTTCCGATGCGGTAAATATCACCCTGGGCCTCCCCATTATAAGGACATCGGTGGACCACGGGACGGCCTATGATATCGCCGGGACTGGAAAGGTTGACCCATCCAGTCTAAAGGCGGCTATCGGTATGGCGGTGACAATGGTCAGGAATAGGAGCGGTGGATCGATCCCATGTCTTCTGGATACATAAAGATAAGGGGCGCGAGACAGCACAACCTCAAGGATCTCTCTTTGGACATCCCCAGAGACAGGCTGGTGGTGATTACAGGACTGTCCGGTTCCGGCAAGTCCTCGCTTGCCTTTGATACCATCTACGCCGAGGGCCAGCGGAGATATGTGGAATCACTTTCGGCATATGCCCGGCAGTTCCTCGAACAGATGGACAAACCCGAAGTGGATTCGATTGAAGGACTTTCTCCTGCCATATCCATTGAACAGAGGAGCTCGAGCCGGAATCCCCGGTCTACGGTTGGAACGGTCACCGAGATATACGACTATTTGCGAATATTGTTCGCCAGGGTTGGGCAACCCCATTGCCCGAAATGTGATCTTGAAATCAGTTCGCAGACCACTCAACAGATCGTGGATCGGATTATAGGGCTGGAAGAGGGGACAAAGGTACAGATTCTGGCCCCCCTGGTAGAGGGCCGGAAAGGAGAGTATATCCAGCTACTTCAACGTCTCCGAAAGGATGGCTTTTCACGGGTCAAGGTAGACGGGGAGGTCCGGCTATTGGAGGAGGATATCGTCCTTGAGAAGAATAAAAAACATGAGATCAGCGTGGTGGTGGACAGACTGATCATCAAGAAAGATATCCAGAGGCGTCTTACCGACTCCATGGAACTCACCCTTTCCCTCTCTGACGGAAAGGCCATCCTTGAGATTCTGGGCTCTGGAGAGACCTTTTTTAGCCAAAAGGCGGCATGCCCCAGGTGCGGTATCAGCATTCCCGAACTGACTCCCCAGATGTTTTCATTTAATAACCCCCAGGGAGCGTGCGTTGATTGCAGCGGGTTGGGTACAAAACGGTATCTCGACCCGGACCTGATCGTGCCGGACCCCGACCTCTCTTTGAGAGAAGGTGCCATTGCCCCTTGGGCCAAAAGGCACTCCGTCTATTTTCAGCAGATGCTCGATTCCCTCTGTCAGCACTACAAGGTCGATGTCTACAGCCCATTCTCGGGCCTTTCAAAAGAGATCCAGCAGGCCTTCCTTTATGGTTCCGGGAAAGAAGAAATTCCCTTTTACTTTGAGAGGGATCACAGGAGATATTCCTACACCCGTCCCTTTGAGGGGGTTATTCCGAACCTGGAGAGACGCTATCATGAGACAGAATCCTATCCGGTTCGGTATGAGATTGAAGAATATATGAGCATAAGAGAATGTCCCGGCTGCAAAGGGGCCAGGTTAGAACCGATCAGCCTGGCAGTCAGAGTGGGAGGAAAGTCTATTCACGAGATCACGGCACTATCCATCGGGAAGGCCCACGACTTTTTTCAAGATTTGAGACTGGCGCCCAGGGAGAAGCAGATTGCCCAGAGGGTTCTCAAGGAGATCAGGGGCCGACTCGGATTCCTGAAGAGTGTTGGGCTGGATTACCTGACTATCGATCGGTCCTCCGCAACGCTATCCGGGGGTGAGGACCAACGGATCAGGCTGGCCACTCAGATCAGTTCAGGGCTGGCCGGCGTGCTTTATGTCCTTGATGAGCCCAGCATAGGCCTCCACCAGAGGGACAACCTGAGGCTTTTGGAGAATCTGAGACATTTAAGGGATCTGGGCAATACGGTCCTGGTGGTGGAACATGACCCGGAGACCATTTTGTCTGCCGATTATGTGGTTGATATGGGTCCTGGAGCGGGTCTGAAGGGGGGGCGTGTGGTGTTCCAGGGGACACCCGGGGAACTGAAGAGAGATCAGGAATCGCTGACCGGTCAGTATCTCTCAGGGAAGCGGGGTATCCCGATTCCTTGGTCAAGAAGGAACGGGAATGGAAAAACCATTGTGATTGAGGGCGCAATGGAGAACAACCTCAAGGAGATATTTGTCCAAATCCCTCTGGGCACCTTTACCTGCATCACCGGAGTATCCGGGTCCGGGAAGAGCAGCCTGATCAATGGCATCCTTTACCCCGCCCTTTGTCTGAAACTATACCGCTCCAAGAGAAAGGTCGGTCCGGTGAGATCCATCAGGGGCATTCACCACATCGACAAGGTGATCAACATCGACCAAACTCCCATCGGTAAGACGCCTCGTTCCAACCCCGCCACCTATACGGGGGCCTTTACGCACATCCGCGAACTCTTCTCAATGCTGCCTGAATCAAGGGCAAGGGGGTACAAACCCGGTCGGTTTAGCTTTAATGTAAAGGGGGGGCGATGTGAGGCCTGCAAAGGCGATGGTATCATAAAGATAGAGATGCATTTTCTGCCGGATGTCTATGTCAAGTGCGAGTCTTGCAGGGGGCTCCGTTACAATCGAGATACCTTAGAGATCAGATACAAGGGATCCACCATTGCGGATGTCCTGGATATGACGGTAAACGAGGCATTTGCGTTTTTTGCGAATATACCGAGCATCAGAAACAGGCTAAAGACCCTTGTGGATGTCGGGCTTGGCTATATCAAATTGGGACAACAGGCCACAACGCTTTCAGGGGGGGAGGCGCAACGGATAAAGCTCTCAAAAGAACTCAGTAAAAGAGACACGGGGAGGACGCTTTACCTCCTGGACGAACCGACCACAGGGCTTCATTTCGCCGATATCCAGAAGCTTCTTGAGGTCCTGAACTATCTGGTTGAGCTCAAGAATACCATTGTGGTTATCGAGCACAATCTGGAAGTCATAAAAACGGCTGATTATATTATTGATCTTGGCCCGGAGGGGGGAGAAAGGGGTGGGTACGTTGTGGGCACGGGGACTCCCGAAGAGATTGCAGCGATCGAGGGCTCGTACACAGGCCAGTTTCTCAAGAATATCCTCTCTCTGGGAGCTCCCTGAGATGATAGACCAGGTTCTCAAGCCTCACGGTAAAATCCACGTTTTCTACAACAAAACCCTCCGGCGCCCTCACCTGGACGGGTGCAAAGTTGAGAATAGCCTTGATGCCTGAGTCTATAAGCAGGTTCGCAACCTTTTGTGCCTCAAAAGGGGGTGTTGTGATGACACCGATCTCGATATGGAGCTCACGCACCAGATGTTTCATCTTGCGGGTAGGCTCGATCGTGAGGCCGCAGGACAGGGTCCTTCCCATCTTCTTGGGGTCAGAGTCAAAGGCGGCCAAAAACCTGTAACCCCTCTTGCGGAAGTTTTCATTTTCCACCAGGGCATTTCCAAGATTGCCGATTCCCACAATACAGAGCAGCCATTCCCGATCAGTGGCCAAGATTCTCTTGATTTCCTTTAACAGGTCATGGACATCATACCCCACCCCCCTGGTACCAAATTCCCCAAAATAGGCCAGATCCTTTCTGACCTGGGCCGGGTTTACCCCACAAAGCTCGGCAAGTCTCACCGACGAGATGACCAGCACCCCGGTGTCCAGAAGGTTCTCCAAGGGTCTCGAATAAAGGGCAAGACGCTCGATGGTTGGGGCAGGTATTTTTGATGTCTTGTTCATAAGCTACTACGCTTTGTTACCGCTTGAAATCCGGGCTGGAGGCGATACCTGATAAGCCTCCTGAACACAGGGGGCAAGGGGAGTCACAAAAAGGAATTGTGAAATTTTGCACATAATAGGTCCGAAAAGAGGGCCCAGTAGGAGGGCCCTCTTTTCCAGTTGGTGATTAATGAAAGGCCTTCTCGATGATAATTCCAAGATCCGGAATCTTAAAGACCAGAATAAAACAGATCACCAGGGCATAGATACACAGCGACTCGATCAGGGCCAGGCCGATGATCATGGTGGTCATGATCTTTCCGCCCGCCTCAGGGTTTCTGGCCGTTCCCTGGAGAGCGCCATTAATGGCATTTCCCATACCCAGGCCGGTCCCTAAGGCCGCAACCCCGATACCAAACCCGCAGGCGATGGCTATTCCAAAGAATATCCACAGACCCGCCGCCTGGGCCGAGCCATCAGCCGCCAGGGCCATTGAAGCCGTCCCCAAGACCAATATTGCTGTAAAAACCCCAATTAACCTCTTCTTGGTCATGTGTGCCTCCTTTCTTGTCTAATATTCTCGGCCTTCTTCCAAGAATTCTCTCTTACACAAATATCGGTGAGACCCTGAATCCATCCGTCTTCTAATGGGCTTCTTCCATTGCACCCACAAAATAGATGATCGAAAGGAGCATAAAGACAAGGGCCTGAATCACGCTTACCAGGATACCCAAAAACAGGATGGGCAGAGGGGCCAGATACATCCCTGCCAGCATAAAGAGGATGCCAAGCACGGTTTCCTTTCCAAAGATATTGCCAAAGAGCCGGATGCTCAATGACATGATACGGGCAAGATGTCCGATGACCTCAATCGGAAACATCAGGGGTGCCAACCACCACACCGGCCCAAGAAAGTGTTTGATATATTTGGTGCCATGAAACTTGACTCCGATGATATGGGTGTAAAGGAAGGTGCATATGGCCATCGACAAGGTGGTATTGAGATTGGCTGTCGGAGAGTAAAAGCCCGGTACAAGCCCGATCAGATTGCAGATCAAGATATAGAGAAAGATGGTGGCAATATAGGGGAAGAAGAATCTTCCTTCAGGGCCTGTGATATCAACCATAAAATTCTCAAGCCCACCCACGATCATCTCAAGCACATTCTGTCGTTTGTCCGGAACAAGCTTGATATTCCTGGCCAAGAAAAGGGCCGATATAACAATGATAAGCGCCACCAGCCAGGAGTGTACCACGTGAACATGTACGTGAAAGAAGTGCTCCAGCCCGAGGGCTGAGCCGAACTCACTCAAGAAAAAGTAATGGTGTCCCATAACCTAACTTGCCTCCCCGGAAGATGTTTTCCAGATCAAATGGATTCCAAGGCAAACGATACTCACGACCACGATAGAGAGCCCAACAGCCAAGCCCACGGGATGAACCCACTGTTGCCTGATCAAGATAAAGATAATAAACCCCATTGCCCCAAGCCTGAGATAATACTTTGCAATAATGGATGCCTTTCTTGCATGCAATTCCCCGTCCGGGGAAAAACCCCGAAGCACGGTATGCTGAAGCACATTAAAGTTGGCAATAATGATCAGGCCTCCGAGAACAATACCCAGGGTAAACGCCGGGCTCATCAAAAGAAAGCTGGTAGAAGCCAGGACAAAGAGGATGATCCAGTTAAAGGTCCTGAGCACCTTGGATAGTTTTCGCCACTCCATCAAAACCTGTCGGCCTTCTTATAGAGTTTGTAAAGATTGCTAAAGGCAGCGGCAATGCCAAAACCCAAGAAAACAAAAAACAGCCAGGGCTGGGTGCCAAGCCATTTGTCCAAGAAATACCCGATCAAGGCCCCCATTGCAATAGAAAGGGCCATGGCCATACCAATGGTGCTTAAAAAGCCCACGTCCTTGATGGTTTTCTTGAGGTCTTTATCCATCTGGCTTAATCAAGACTGCCGGCCTTTCCCACTTGGGGAAAACCGCACTGTCTCTATCACAGGCCTTCGGGCAAAGTCAATCAATTTTGTGCCCATCCACATGGAGGGTCGGGCGGGGGGACGGTTTAAAGACAAGACGGCCCCACCAGGAAAGGCTTCTCCCGGTAAGGGCCGGCCATAAAGATCTTGTTTCCAGTTCTTACACAGCGTCTTTTAGGGCCTTTCCCGGCACAAATTTGGGGACCCTCTTGGCCTTGATCTTGATCACTTCACCGGTCTGGGGATTTCTGCCTTTCCGGGCCTTTCTTTTGTCCACCCGAAAGGTACCGAAGCCGACAAGTGTCACCGTGTCCTTCTTTTTTAGGGCCTTGGCAATGCTTGAAAAAACACAATCCACTGCTTCCTGGGCCTCTTTCTTGGTGCAAACGACCTTGGCCACCTCGTTGACTAAATCTGCCTTGTTCATGTCCTTTCCTCCTTTGTCTTAAATGGTTAGTCAGAAACTGCCCCCACCATGCAATTCTTTTCTCAGACACCCAACATACCAAAGGCCTCTATCCTTTATTACGTCTACGGGATGACACCCGGTTTGTTTGGTGGCTCCACCCCCCCCCCCCCCAATTGAAACAGATGCAAAGTAACCTGGTTTGACTGGCCAGGATACCCCGGCCACCTCTGGGCCTATCCCGGATCATTCCCAAGATAAGGTGAAATAACATGTAGCACCGGCAACAGTCAGTACAATAAGAGCCCCCAAGATAGCGTCTCAGGCCATAGCGGCCCTGCGGAAAGCCCCCAAAAATCTATATTGATCGTCTCGTTAAAATGAATAACTTCTGACTTTTTGCAGATCTGAGAAAGTCTGCAACCGGTTGTCAGGACTTCCTTCTCGATCAGGCGACTATTCTGGTATGGGGGGACCTTGTTCGGGTATACCCCACCAGTTTTGTTCAATCGATTTCTTTCCAGACTCGACTGTGGGATTTTTGTACCCATACCAGCTGTATTTAAGATGAGCCCAGTTTTTATACATGGTATCATGCTCCCAAAATCCGGATTCTTTTGCCGCTTGCCCCCCACACCCGGACAGAAATAGGCCAATCAAAAGAAGCAAGAAAAACCTTTTCATCTCTTCACACCTCCTTTTCCCAAAATTATTAATGCACACTCTTTCCTGGAAAAGGCACCAGGACTTCTAGAAGAATCAAATTCCGAAGGATAAGTGACAATAAATTGCCCAAACCACATACGCTACCCCATTGCTGCCCCTGTGGGCCGGGGATGGTTTGGGTGAAGGACCTGAGTAAAGCCAACCGGTATTACCCTCATTAAGTGGGACTAACGTTCTTTTCCTAAAAAGGCTTTTTACCCTTTTAGCCCTGTTTGGTCAAGAAAAAACTGAGGGATTTTGCCCTACAGACCCAAGAAATCGCCTTATTTCTACCTGCGGAAGGCCTTTATGGTATCATTTAGCCTCTCCCTGATATCTTCCTGGGCGACAAATTGCATCATCTCCTCCCACAACCTCTTAATACGAAGCAGCCCAAGGAAGGTATTCCCCTCTGGAAGCGCCGGACCCCTGGCAACTTCGATGTTTTTTAAGGCCTCATCGGCATCAACCTCACCCCCTTTGGCACGGTAGTGATCCGCGAGGACTCTGGAGGTCCTCTCTATTTTATCTTCCAGATCATCCCTCAGGAATGCCCCGGGATAAGGTTCGAGTTCGTCCACTGAGACACGGACCATACCCTTCCGGGGTTCCTGATCCCTCAGCTTTGCCCTCTCGCGGACAAAACGGTATATATCTTCGCGGAGCTGTTTCCACACGGGGCGGGGCTTGGGTGGGGGTAGGTGCTTGATAGAGAGGGTGTTATCGAGGAAAAACTTATATCCAAACATCTTCGTGTTTATCAAAAAATCGATGTCTTCCCCCCTTGTAACAACCGGATCGAAGGGGATGCGGGTGAAGACCTCTTTGTGAACAACCATGTTTCCACCAAAGACAAAAGGGGTCTCTTTGAGCCGTGGTCCTCTCCCGATTATCTTTTCAAAGGCCTCATTCATCTTCTCCAGCTTTTCCCAGTGCGCCGCCCATGGTTTCCTCTCGCGTCTCAGGTGCCAGTCCCCATCAGCCTGAAGATAGTACCCCCCCACAGCACCAACAAATCCGATGTCCAGGTCCTTCCCGATGAACTCACGCGCCTTTTCCATAAAGGCCGGATCTTCAAAGACCTCATCATCGTCAATCAGCACCGCGACGTCAGATGAGAGGATGTGGGGCAGAAACAGACAGAGATTGCGAACGTTCGAGTATCCGCGAAGTTTCAACAGGTTGATAAACCTCTCTCCACCGGACTCATCCATTACTTTATGTATTTGCCTCAGGTGCGAGTGGCCGAAGAAGTGGATTTTTGTGTGGGAGGGGGCGGATGGGATGATACGAGAGACCCTTTCATCCACCCTTTCTTCGATATCTTTGGCGTTGGCCACAGCAATGACCACAAGGTCGAACTCCCTATCTTCAAGGATCCCCAGGCTTTCAAGTGTTCTCCCCAGGGTCCCTTCCCGGTCAAGCGGGGTGGGATGATCGTAGACCACGTCTGCGGCCTTTTCACCGACCGCGCTTTCCCGTGCCCAATAAGATGGAATGACCATTGTTGTTTTCATCGGAGACCCCTTTTCTGAAAATACCCTCTTTGATCCATCCGATCTCATCTCCGCTTTCTACAGCTTCAGATATCTATCTCCATCCTTTGTAACAATACCCAAATTTACAAGTCTCTCCAGATGTTTTTTCATGTGTGCACGCTCGCCAAACTCAAAGAAGGCCTTTGGCTCCCTTGGTCTCCCATAGATGATCCAGGCGCCAACAACATCCCCAAGGGTCTGAGGTCTCTCGAGGAGATTGAGGAGCTTTTCTTCCCTTTTATGGATAACCCCAAGGTATTGGTCCCAGAGCCCGCCTGGCGGCTCCTCAAATAGGCCCGTCTCGTGTCCGGTGAGCCATACCTTTGCAGGGGTCTCACGCAGACGGTTTACAGACCTGATGGTTTCTTCGATGCTGGAGTCAACGTCACCGTACCACGGGCCGAACCTGGTGAGGTCGTAATCGCCTAGCGAGAGAATCCCCGACTCCGGAAACCGGAACGACAGGTGTCCAGGAGTGTGACCCGGAGTGCCAATCACCTCGACCGTTGTCCCATCCAGTTGGATGATCTCTCCCTCATGCAGAAAATCGAATGGCTCGCGGGGCCGGAAGTGGAAATCTTCTTTTAATATCACACGCCAGTACTGGCGTTCATCCTCGTTATACATCCCGTAGGCGTCCAGAAAAAGCTCAAGGTCCGAGAGGGGGGCCGCGTCTTTATCCGAGATATAGAGTGGCAGTTCATCAAATAGATCCAGGTGCATCAGGTGGTCTTCATGCCAATGGCTCAGCCAGACCGCCTCAACGCCATGATCTTCTCGGATTTTAACGAGCCTTTTTCTATCCGAGGCCGGGTCAATCAAAATACAGGCGCCTTCAATATAGATCGAATGACAGAAGGGGTATTTGCCGCTGTTTTTGCCGGGGATAAACCATACCGGCCCAAAGTGTTTCTCTTTCATAATTCCTTGATCTCTTCACCGATGATGAGATTGGGAACGACTCCCCGCCACAAGGGAATCAGGAGTTTTGCCGGCCCAAATGGAGAGCGGACTCGACCTTATTTCTGGTATTGTTGTCCTGCCGCGCCTCTTTGCTGCCCTCGCCAACCAACACCACAAACACACCGACCACAATAATAATGGAGCCTATCCATCTCAAGGTATTGACATCTTCATTGAGATAGACCCTTCCGATGATTGCGGCAAACAGGTAGGTGAGTGAGGTAATGGGTAATACCAGGCTGAGATCACCCAGGGAGAATGCCACCAGCAGGAGGGCGAAAAACGTCGCATGACAGATCACCCCGATGATGATGATGGGATCCCTGGCCGCGGTGCCGATATAGTGAAAGCCGGTAGACCAAAAGGGCCCCGACCATTCCAGTTCCTGTAAGGCCCGCAGGCCCTTACTCAGGAGTCCATTTCCGATAGAGACAATGATGGTCCCGATAAACATCACAATAATTGCCTTGAACATATCTCTTCTCCACAAGCGTCTTTGGATCAATACCTGCCCGGTCTTAAAAGAAAAACTGTTGAATGAAAATAAAATGATAACCTTGAACTCTGAACCCGTGAACGCCTACGTAATATGAACCCTCCCCTTTTGTCAAATCGCCGGTAGGGCTGTTGGGACCTCCGGCATGTGGGGCCTGTGACTCTCCAAGGCGAAAATCAAGGCCATGTCCTCGCTCCTGACCGGAGCCTGGTCGAGAGTGTTTATTTTGTCATGTCCAGGTGTCTGATCAGCCGAATACCATTCTCCCCTATCTTTTCTCGAATCCCCGGGTCCAAAAGCGCCTTCAATTCCTGGTATCCGGCGCTACTCACGTCAGAAGAGGGATGCGTATAGAGTTCAAAGACGCCAGGCCTGCCCTTTAGCCTGTCGAGCAACATCCATATCCATTCCGCGGTGAGTTCCCCTGTCTGGTAAAGGCCAAAGACCCCGTGGGGTGAAATGATGCCATGTTTGCTGATCTTGTCTCTGCATCTGGCCGATAGCCGTGTGAAGACCGACCGATAAAACCGGTTACGCATGCGATTGCCCGTGGAGATTGCCCCGGAGATCTCCCAGGGCTCGTAAGGGATGCGGATGGTTTTTAACCCATGTCTCAAGGCGTTTTTGAGTATGATGTCAAAAAGCCTTGGATGAATATGAAAGTGGTGATGGCAATCCACATGGCTAAACTCAAGCCCTGTCCTTTCAAAGGCCTTAAATTGAGCAGCCACTTCGATCTCTACCTGTCTTTGGGTCTCTCTACTAAAATGCAGCGCCAGCCCCAGTTGTGTCAGGGAATCCTTAAAGCACCCGTCTGTTGCCACAAGATCTGGAACCCGCTGGGTGGGGGATAGCGGTCTTTCCTCGGTAAGTGTGATGTGCAGGCCGATCTCGAGGGCTGGAATGGCCGTGGCCCTCTTTACCGCATCCTCTGCCGCTGATCCGCAGACCATAAGGCTTGCACAGGTCAGCAACCCCTCACGCGCCGCCTTTTCAACGGCTCGATTTACATCAAGGGAAGAACCAAAGTCGTCCGCTGTGACGATCAGCGATGTGGCGTCTGCCGGGTTCATTGGGTCTCAGCCATTCGACCGCCTGAAAAGACCTTGTACCTTACCCCGCGCCAGGTGACCTGTTTGATCAAAAGACCTCCTAACCAGAGAAAAGGGAACAGTAGATCCCCGAGAGGCGCCAGGATAGCCCGCAGGCGGCCTCCTCGCGATCCTATGGCAACCGCAACCACAGCGGCAGAAAAGACCCTAACAAGACAACTGCCTCCAAGCACCAGCCAGCCCAACGGGTTCGGACCGATTGCCATGAACGCAAAGAGGGCCCAGAGGAAGGAATAAGACACAGGGGAGAAAAAATAGCCAACCGGCTCGCACGTCTGGATGGTCTTGTTCCAGCGCAGCAGGTGGGTAAGGGTGTCCTTGAGCCCCTGCTCCGGGGAGATGACCGAGACCACATAGGGTGAAAGGACAACCCTTTTTTGTTTTTCATAGATGATGTTTCCAACCTTATAGTCATCGGCCAGATAGTCCTCTACGGCTTTGAAACCGCCTGCCTCCAGGAAGCCTGAACGTCTGATGGCTATGGAGGCACCAAAGGCATATTTCGGCTGCGAAATGGTTGAAATAACCAGAACGCCCGGCACAAAAAAGGCCTCCACAGAGAGTGCCTCTATGAGCCCCCCTAAACCGGACGTGTTGTTGACCCTGTAAACTGAGGTAACGGCCCCTACGGCCGGGTCACGACTGATGGGCGCAACCATGTTTTTTAGATAATCCCGGGTGACCCGGGTATCTGAGTCGGATATCACCATCACCTCTGCTGCTGGGGAAATATGCCTCTCTATATTCCTCAGATTACGCACCTTGCGATTCGCCCCCCGTCCCACCTCTCCAGACACCACCTTGCAATTCCCCCTGCCGTCTTTGTTGCAGACGGAACAGGCCACTGGATAGGCCCAATCTTCCTTTTTTGCGGTGCCAAAAACCACTTCATAATCAGGATAGTCCTGATCAAGAAAGCTCTTGAAGTTTTGAGAGGCCTCAAGATCATACCCGCAGAGCGGTTTGAGACAGGCCACTCTGGGCCAGATGGCATCCGGAATCTCCCTCCTGCGCCTCCGGTAGAAAATGATCCCGCACACGCCGGCAACCACATGGTACAAACTCCCGCACACGGTAATAACAAGCAAGGCTATGGCGGCAGTGCTCATTGTACTCCAGATGCTGTATCAGTCTTCTTTCTCTCACGCATAAAGCCGAAGAACTCCCGTGCCTCTCGAAGCCTCCGCTTGCAGATCTTCCTGTCCCTGACCATCGTCCCCAGGATTCGGATGATGGGTCTGGGGCGAAAATAGAATTTGTTATACAGGGTCTCCACTGCATCGTATATCTCCTTACCTGTGAGATTCTCATAGGCCAGGGAGACCTGTTGCACCCCTGAGCAGGAAACAAGATCAGACTCAACGAGCCAACCGTTCTCTATGGCCTGCTCATATAGTTCTGTCCCGGGATAAGGGCTTGCAATGGAGACCTGAATGGTGTCGGGGTCCAGTTCTTTGACAAAGGAGATGGTCGCTTTGATGGTCTCTTTGGTCTCTCCCGGCAACCCGACCACAAAGGTGGCGTGGGTGGTGATCCCGAGGTCCCTGCAGGTCGTTACAAAGCTTCTGGCCTGTGAGGTGGTAATTCCCTTTTTGATATTCCTCAGGATCTTGTCGCTCCCTGACTCGATCCCCACCATCAGACAACGCAGGCCCCCCTCTTTCATGATCGTGAGGGTCTTTTCGGGTACATTGGCCCTTGCACTTGAGGACCAGACAATATCTAGTTTTCCAAGCCCCCTGGCGATCTCCTGCACACGTCCCGGGTCGGCCGTAAAGGTGTCGTCATCAAAGAAAAACTCCTTGACCTCTGGAAACATGTCTTTGGCCCGTCTCATCTCGTCGAGCACACTACCCGGGCTCCGGGTTCGGTACTTATGTCCACCGATGGTCTGGGGCCAGAGGCAGAATGTGCAGCGGCCGGGACATCCCCTCCCGGTATAGAGTGAGAGGTAGGGATGGAGGAGATAGCCGATAAAATACTTCTTGATCTCCAGGTCTCGTTTATAGACATCGAGGACCGAGGGGAGGGCATCGAGGTCTTCGATAGGCGCCCTCTCTCTATTGTGGATGATCTTGCCGTTTTTTACAAAGGAAAGCCCCTCGACCTCCGACAGGGGGGTTCCCCTCGCAATGTCGGCGACGGCAAAGTCAAATTCACCCCTCGCAACAAAATCGAGGGAGGGGCAGCCCAGCAAGGTCTCTTCTGGAAGGGCGGTACAGTGAGGGCCGACCATTCCGATCCGCATATCCGGATATGTCTGCCTGAGTTGCCGTGCCAGTCTGGCATCGTTCCGAAAGCCCGGGGTGCTGGTATAAATGATCAGGATGTCAAATCCGTTGGCTGCTGAGACCGTCTCATCAACGCTCATATCTTCCACCGGCGCATCCAGCAGTCTACTGTCCGGGCAGAGTGCTGCGGCCTGGGCCAGCCAGGTGGGATACCAGAATGAGAGAACCTCCCGTCTTGCCTGATATCTGCTTCCGGCACCCCCATCAAATCCCTCATAAGAGGGGGGGTTTAGAAAAAGGACGCGTTTTGACATTGTTGTCTCCAGGGGTGTTTGTCTTGACCCAAACTTCTCTTTATACTACACTTCACTCATAAAAAAAGTAATTTTTGGTTTTTCCCCGGCTTGCTACGGGGAGCATAAAGCTGTTTGCATTTTGCTAAACCCCTATGCTCCACAACCACAGTCTTTTGGGTGGAGACTATCTTCTGCTCCCGGCAGTAATTTTCATGCTCAAAGTCCAAGTCGTATATTGTAGGGAACGTGTGGTTTGGATCACTGGAAACTGGGGCCCCACCGGTAGGTGGGGAGTCCCCAGGACAATTTGGGACTTGTTTGTAATTTGGTGCTTGCGATTTGAGATTTTGAGCCAACCTTTGAACCCCT
Source organism: uncultured Desulfobacteraceae bacterium (assembly GCA_964639275.1). Lineage (GTDB taxonomy): Bacteria > Desulfobacterota > DSM-4660 > Desulfatiglandales > Desulfatiglandaceae > CAZXCQ01. Next base: position 26,565 of record CAZXCQ010000012.1, read on the forward strand.
GAACCTTTGAACCTGTGAACGGTTACCATAATCTGTATACCAGCGGTATCTGGGAGGCAGCATGAAGGTCTTGATTACCGGGGCCACGGGGTTTGTTGGCTCGGGTGTCTTGCGAAAACTCCTGGAGCAGGGGCACCATGTGCGGGCCCTTGTTCGTCCCGGCAGTGATCGCCGCAACCTCGAGGGGACCGGGGCCGAGGTCGTCATTGGTGATCTCAACGATCCGAGTTCGCTTGACCTTGCAGTGGATGGTTGTGAGGCCCTGTTTCATGTGGCCGCTGATTACCGGCTGTGGGTCCCGAGGCCGGAGACCCTATACAGGACCAATGTCAAGGGGACCCGGAATATGATGCTGGCCGCCGCCGGAAAAGGGGTCAAGCGGATCGTCTATACCAGCAGTGTTGCCACCCTGGGGCTTACCAGAGATGGGAGCCCGGCCGACGAAACGACCCCGGCGACCATCGATGACATGATCGGCCACTACAAGCGTTCCAAGTTTCTTGCCGAGGCCGAGGTTGTCCGGATGGTGGAGCAAGAAGGCCTCCCCGCGGTGATTGTCAATCCCTCCACCCCAATCGGCCCGAGAGATATAAAGCCTACCCCAACCGGTCGCATGATCCTTGAGGCGGCAGCGGGCCGAATGCCGGCCTATGTGGATACGGGGCTCAATGTGGTTCATGTGGACGATGTGGCAGCGGGGCACCTCCTGGCCTTTGAGCGTGGCCAGATAGGGGAGCGTTATATCCTGGGGGGCCGCAACATGACCCTCAGGGAGATCCTGACGGAGCTTTCCCGGATAACCGGGAGACCGTCGCCACGGGTCCGGCTGCCGCACAATCTGATCCTCCCCATCGCCTATCTGACGGAGGCCTGGGGGAGGCTGACCCGAAGAGAAGAACTGTTTCTGACCCTGGATGGGATACGAATGGCCAAAAAGCGGATGTTCTTCTCAGCAGAAAAGGCCAGGCGCGATCTGGGTCTTGTTACCCGGCCGGTCAGGGAGGCGCTTCAGGACGCGGTGGAGTGGTTCAAAGAGAAGGGGTATCTTGACAGGACGGGCTGAGCCCCTGATATCTTCTTGTCTTGACCTTGCGGCCCTTTCACACTATATGTCATTTGAGAAAGGGGATGAATTGGAAACCATAAAGAAGAGGAGGTAGCTATGAAGAGAGCGATTATGTTTGCAGGCGTATTGATCTTTTCGTTGGCCTTTGTCTCCGGTGTCCTGGCACAGGAAATCAAGGTGGGGACTCTTCTTGCCCACACCGGCCCGTTAAAGGAATTTGGCCCGGCCATCAAGAATGGGACCGAGCTCGCGGCCAAGCAGATGGCCGATGCCGGGTTTAAGATCAGACTGATTCATGAGGACAGTGAGACCTCGGCCATCCCGGCGACCAATGCAGCCAAGAAGCTCGTTGAGATAGACCAGGTGGTGGGTATCATCGGCGCCCTCTCCAGCGGGGTGACCGTTCCGGTGGCCGAATCCGTGACCTGTCCCAAGGGGGTAATCCTGATCTCCCCGGCCTCCACGTCACCCTTGCTCACGGTCTTGCCGGCTGACCAGAAGAGGGATTTTCTGTTTAGAACGTGCCCCTCTGACGCCCTTCAGGGTGTGATTGCCGGAAAACTGGGCTCCACTTACAACAGGACGGCAGCCGTCCTTTATGTAAACAACCCGTACGGTCAGGGACTGGCCGAGCAGTTCAAGCGCTCTTTTGAAAAAAGGGGAGGCAAGGTCGTTGCCATGGTCCCGCATGACGAAAAGGCAGCGGAATCTTATGCCCCGGAACTGAGGAAGGCCCTGGAGAAGAAACCCGATATCCTTTGTGCCTTTAGTTACCCACAACATGCCGTGATCTATCTCAAAGATGCCATCGAGTTCTTTAAATACAAGAAATTCCTGTTCTGCGACGGAACCAAATCGGTGGACATCATCAAGGCCATCGGGGCAAAGAACCTGGAGGGGCAAAAGGGGACAGCACCGGGCACAGCAGGGGGTGAGCCCTTTGTCATATTCAGCGCCGACTATAAGACAGAGTATGGGGAACTCCCACCCCTGCCTTTTATTACAAACGGCTATGATGGGGCCGCGGTCATCGGGCTTGCCGCCTATGCGGCCAAGGTCAAGGGTCTTCCATTGACATCCAAGAATATCAGGGATCAGATGCGTTTTGTCGCCAACCCGCCCGGAGAGATCATAAAACCGGGGGAATTCAAAAAGGCCTTTGCTTTGCTCAAGGAGGGCAAGGATATTAATTATGAAGGTGCGGCGGGGTCCGTGGATTTTGACAAGAACGGGGATGTGGTTACACCGATCGAGGTATGGAAGTACGCCGACGGCAAGATCGTGACGGTCAGTATGGAGTACGATATCCCCGAGGAATAGCCCGCTCGTAACACTTTTCCCCTATACCACACCCGCGGCATAGATGATCAAAAAGGGGGTGCCTCTGTGGCACCCCCTCTTATTCTGCCATCTTGGAGATCTTTTTTTCCTCCCCCAGGAGACCCTGGGGCCGGTAGATCAGGATGATCTCCAAGAGGATTCCGATCAGGAGAAACCGGATGTAGGGGGCCCTGGCCTTTAGGGTATAGGGAAGCAGATCGGTCATAAACTTGGTCCCTATCCAGATTCCCCAGACCACATAGGCCCCCAGGATGGCCCCCTTGTTGTTCCCGCTGCCGCCGGCCATCAGCATGACCCATATGATGAAGGTCCCGTACAAAGGGGTAAATACATCTGGGGAGATGGCCTTGGTATAATGTGCATAGAGGGCGCCTCCGATGCCCATCAGCATCGCCCCAAAGACAAGGGACTGCACCTTAAAGCTGAATACATTTTTTCCACTCGTGGCAGCGGATACTTCATCCTCCCTGATCGCCCTCAACACCCTTCCCCAGGGGGAGCGGATGGCTGTTTCAATCGACAGGTAGACCAGTCCCATGATTACCCCAATGATGATCATATAGAGATAATTGTAGTCGCCTGCATCTACCAGGCCCTGTAAGGGTTGAGGGAGCCCCATTAATCCCCGCGGTCCATTGGCCAGCCAGCGTTCATTGTTAAAGATGAGCCTGATCGTCTCGGCAATCCCCAGCGTGGCAATGGCCAGATAGTCCTCTCCCAGCCTGAGGGTTGGGATCCCGATCAGCACGGCGACGATCCCGCAGATGACCGTCGCCCCCAGCAGTCCAACCACAAAAGGAAGGTCCAGTCCAAATATCTGATGGACATAACGGGCGTAGATCCCCGTTGGTTCGGGGGTTGTGATCAGGGCGGCGGTATAGGCGCCGATACAAAAAAAACCGGCAATCCCGATGTTAAATAGCCCGGTGTATCCCCACTGAATGTTGAGGCCCATACAAAAGACCGCATATATCCCTGCCATGATGGCAAACGAAACAAGATATGCGAGGATTCCACCGATCTCCATTACTCGCCTCTCCCCCCGAATATGCCCTTTGGTCTGATCAACAGGATCACGATCATGATGATAAAGGCGACCGCCGGTTTATATGTGGGCATCAAGAAGGCCGTAGAGACCTGCTGGGCCACTCCGATCACCAGCCCCCCCACCAGGGCGCCATAGAGGTTGCCGATACTGCCCAGGATGGTCGCAGCGAAGAGGGGGATCAGAAAATTCCAGCCCATTGCTGCATGGAGCTGAACATCGATGCCATAGAGGATTCCGCCCGCGGCGGCGAGGCCCCCGCCTATTCCCCACGTCCAGATGATGATCCGCTCGGTGTCTATGCCCGAGACAAGTGCCAGCTGCATGTTGTCGGAAGTGGCCCTCATGGCCTTTCCCATCTTGGTCTTCTGCAAAAAGAGGTGGAGGAGGGTCACAAGAAAAAACACGATCACGAGGATCAGGATCTGGTCTGGCCGGATCTTTATCCCCAATGGAAGTTCAAGGGCGGGTCGCAGGATGCCGGGTCTATAAAACCGATAATCCGAACCCCAGAGGATGAGGATGATCATCCGAATAATAAAGGAGGCCCCAAGGGAAGACATGGCCAGGATTACGACCCCGCTCCCCTTGGCGCGGAGCCTGCGGTAAAGGATCCGGTCCAGCAGGATGGCCAGTAAGGCCACCACCGCCATGGAGGCGGGGAAGGCAATGACCATGCGCCACCCAAAGGAGATCGGTCCAAATGAATGGTCCGGGATTCCTACCCACGAAAGGACCCCCGTGACCATAAAGAGGGCAACGTATGCGCCCGCCGACATGAGATCACCATGGGCGAAATTGGCAAATCGAATGATCCCATAGACCAGCGTGAGGCCTATGGCACCCAGGGAAATGATGCTGCCCAGGACAATGCCGTAAGTGATAAGCTCTGCCATCCCCCTAATCCCCCAGGTAGAGCCGACCCACCTCTTTGTTACGCAACAGGGCCTCGCCCACGTCATCCAGGACATTTCTGCCCATGGCCAGGACATATCCGTGATGTGCCATTTTTAGGGCCTGCCGGGCATTTTGCTCAACAATGATCATGGCGACACCCGTGGCATTGATCTCCCTTATCTTTTCAAATATGTCCAAAACCAGAAGCGGTGCCAGTCCGGCCGATGGTTCGTCCAGCAACAGGACATGCGGATTTAGCATCAGGGCCCTGCCCATGGCAACCATCTGTCTCTGTCCACCCGAGAGCTGGCCTGCCTTCTGTCCCTTTCTCTCTCGCAGGACGGGAAAGAGTTGATATATCTCATCCAGCCTCTCGCTGTAGTCATCATCTCTGACAAAGGCCCCCATCTCCAGGTTTTCAAGGATCGTCATCGAGGGAAATATGTTATCCACCTGTGGGACGTAGCTCAATCCCTTCCTCACAATCTTGTCGGGACTCAGACCGGTGATATCATCCTCATTGAGGGTTACCCTCCCTTTCCTGGGCCTGAGAATGCCAAATAGGGTCTTGAGCAGGGTGGACTTCCCTGCCCCGTTTGGCCCGATAACAGAGATGATTTCGCCCGATCTTACCCTGATGTGGACATGATGGAGGATATCGACCTCGTCATATCCCGCTGTGATGTCTTCTGCCTTCAGGACTTTCATCGGTATTGCCCACCCAGATAGGCCTCTAGAACCCTTTCGTCCCTCTTGATCTCTTCCGGGGGCCCTTCTGCCAGTTTTCTCCCTTCGCTCATCACGATCACCGGGTTGCAGAGATTCATCACCAGATCCATGTCATGTTCGATCAAAAAAAAGGTGACATTTTTTTTCTGGCACAGGACTCTGATATTTTCAACGAGCTTTTTCATCAGTGTCGGGTTGACACCGGCCCCCGGCTCGTCCAGCAGGACCATCCGGGGTTCGGCCATCATCGATCTGGCCAGCTCCAGGAGTTTTTTCTGTCCCCCGGACAGGGAACCGGCATACTCGTCCCTGAGCGCTGATAGCTCGACAAACGCAAGCACCTCGAGGGCCTTTTCCTTGATGGCCTTCTCCTGTCTTCGAACCAGAGGTCGTCTGAACCATGTGTTCCAAATCCGCTCCCCGATCTGCTGGTCCGGGACAAGCATCAGGTTTTCCAGGACCGTCATCTGGGCAAATTCGCGGGTAATCTGGAAGGTCCTGTAGATCTTTTTCTTGAATATCTGATGGGGAAGCAGCCCCCCGATCTCCTGGTCCTGGAAGGTTATCCTCCCCCTGTCGGGCCTGTAGTGCCCTGTTATTAGATTGAACAAGGTCGTCTTCCCGGCCCCATTTGGACCGATCAACCCGGTTATAGAGCCCTCTTCAACCCTGAGGGTGCAATCACAGAGCGCCGCAAGGCCCCCAAAACTCTTATCCACTCCTTTTACTTCCAGCATAAGGGTCTCTCCGGAGAACTTGTCTTGTGGTGATGAATCGTTTCTTCTTTCTTCTTGAGGATAAGGCAGCATAAGGCGCCCACGTATCGGATTTCCCCGTCCCTGAAACGCGTTGAACGGGCAAGAGATTGCATTTCATCAGCGCTACAAAACGGTTCTTCAAATGAGTGAAGCCATAGAAGCCCCAGCCGGGCCCCCCCAAATCTGCGTCGAACCTCTCTGGCAACGGCTTTGGGCATCTCTCGCACAAGATCATATATCAGTGCGTGCCCATGGCCTTTTAACACCCGGTGAATCTCATTTAGTCCGCCGACAGGATCTTTCCAGTGATGGATCGAACCCGTCGATACCACGGCGTCAAAGCTGTTATCCGCGAAGGGCAGGGCTCCTGCGGCGCCTTCCCTGACCGCCACAGATTCTGAATGGCCGGAGGTCTCTATGTTCTGTCTGGCTTTTGATACCATGGCGGGAGAGATGTCAACACCGACAATCCCAACATCCGGGAGCAATTTTCGGAGGGTTAACAGCAGCCACCCCGGCCCCGTTCCAATGTCGAGGAGTCTTCCACGGTTGCAGTAGTGCCCTACATCATTGGCTACAAGCTCATAGTGCCGCTGAAAGATATCGGAACGACTGACGGCATTGTAAAAAATTGTGGCCGGCCAGGGGATGCCCTCTGGATGGCAGCACCGCAGGACCTGTCTCCATGGATTTTTCATTCCGCAATCCGTGGGGCTGCAACGGGTGGCATACGGTACCCGTGTTACCGTATTCTTACTTCACTTATCTGGATTGAAGGCTGGATATCGGTGTAGTTGGGGACATCCGCCATAATCGCTTCGGCATGGGGTCCAAACGCGGTCTGAAACTCCTCTACCGTTCTTCCCCTCTTTATTCGGATAAAACACGCTGACTTTAATCACTTGTCCTTCCTCCTTATCTCCGTTGATTCCTTGAGCAACGCCCCAATGTCTGTCGTGATTTATCATAAGACAAATCGCGGGATTTCTCAAGGAGTGGAGATGACCTGAGATTTATATCCAGATGTTGTCCTCCGCGGTCATTTCGCCACCTGCGTCACCGGTGTTAACCGTACCTGCAGGCTCGACAAGCATAATCCGGCATTCGTTTTGTGCAAATGGTTTATGTTCCACGCCTTTGGGGACAACAAACATTTCGCCACCTGTTAATTTGACTTTTCCATCTCGGAATTCAATGGACATTTCACCATCGAGATTTATAAAAACCTCATCTGTATCATCATGGCTGTGCCAGACAAAATCCCCTTGAAATTTTACAAGCTTGAAATGATAGTCATTCATTTGGGCAATGATTTTTGGAGACCAGTGGTCAGAGAATTTGGCGAGTTTTTCCTCAAGATTGATCGCTGCATAGTCCATGCTATTTCTCCATACCTTTAGGCGTCCGCCATTACTTCCCTAAAGACCTCCACGGCCCAGTCGATGTCCTCCATGGTCAGCCCGTAGTGGGTGACCAACCGCATCAGACCGCCATATCCGATCGAAAAACGCACACCCTTTGCGGCTGCTCGCTCCTGGAGCCGGGCCGGTGATATGCGCCCATCGGCCAGCTCCAAGAACACGATATTGGTGCGGACCCGCTCTACCTGGGTCTTGAGGCCATCTATCCCGTCGATGCCCTGGGCCAATCGGCGGGCCATGGCGTGGTCCTCTGTCAGGCGCTCAACCATATTCTCCAGGGCAAAGATCCCTCCGGCCGCAATGATGCCGGCCTGGCGCATCCCGCCGCCCAGCTGTTTTCGCATGCGGTGCGCCCTTTTGATGAACTCTCTTGACCCGCAGACAAGAGAGCCCACAGGGGCCCCCAGACCCTTTGAGAGACAAAACGAGACCGAATCGCAGCCCCTTGCCAAATCCTCGGGCTCCACCCCTTCGGCCAGGGCGGCGTTGAAGATACGCGCCCCGTCCAGGTGGACCTTTAGGTTTAACCGTTGGGCAAGATCCCAGATCGTTTTCATGTACCCCAGGCTGAGGGGGCTCCCCCAGCAACGGTTGTGGGTGTTTTCGAGGCAGAGAAGGCGGCTTCGCGGGAAGTGGCTATCATCGGGCCGGATAGCGGCCTCTATCTCCTCCGGGTTTAATGTGCCGTCCGGGTTGTTTGGCAAGGGGTGCGGGTGAAGCCCCCCGACGGCTGCACTGCTCCCTGCCTCGTAGACAAAGATGTGGCTCTGATCTCCCAGGTAGATTTCGTCCCCGCGATCGCAGTGAGACAGGAGACAGACAAGATTGGCCATGCTCCCGCTGGGGACGTAAAGCGCCGCCTTTTGACCCATACGTTCTGCGGCCATCTCTTGGAGACGGTTTACGGTCGGGTCTTCGCCAAATACATCATCCCCCACCTCTGCCCGCGCCATGGCCTCGCGCATGGCCTCACTGGGAAGTGTAAGGGTATCACTCAGCAAATCCACTCTTCTCAATTGGTCTCCTCCTGTCGTCACCGTTTACGGGTTTAAAGGTTCAAAGGTTCATCGATCAACCCTGAATCCAGATTCATCCCGCGGGCGGGGAGCCTGCGAACGCTTAAGATCTTAAAATTTAGTAACATTTTAGCTTTTTGAAACCCGGGCAATGCGGGTTCCGAACCCCCATTCCCCTGGTCCAAGTATCGGTTTTGAAAAAGCCTAAATTAATACCATGGATTCTGTTTATAACTAACATCCAATAACCAGCGACCAGCATCTCGTCGGTTTGAGGCGTAACTTCGCCAGATCATACTAGGAAAAAGGGCGTTTTGTGTCAACTAAGGGATCGCGCAAAGATAATTTCCCAGAATGGAGCAGGGCCGGGAGGACAATCAAGGTGCAAAGGAGGGTGAAACCTATACCGATGGAGAGCAGCAGCCCCATGCTTGCCATCCCAGGGTGGGGGGACAATGCCAGGTTCCCGAAGCTACAGATGGTAGTCAGGGTGCTGAAAACGATGGCCCGCGCAGTGCTCGTCTTGAGGAGGTTACCGTCTACCGGCATGGCCGTGCGCATCCGGTGGACCATATGGATGCCATTGTCCACCCCAATCCCAAGGATGAGCGGCAGGGCAATCACATTGGCGAAATTAAAGGGGATGTTGAGGAGGACGGTGGATGCACCCGTAAGGGTCCCGGCCAGAAGCAGGGGAAGCAGGATCAGGAGGGCATCCAGCTTCCGGCGTGTGAGGATCAGCAACAGCAATGAAATGGCGATCAATGACAAAAGGAGTGCCTGCTGAAAGGCGCGGACAACCGCATTTCCGGCCTCGAGCATGATCACCGGAATGCCTATGGCATCGGGTGCCGCCCTCTGGACCGATGTCACAAACCGCTCAAGCGCATTCTGATTGTTGAGGTCCTCGGTCGGAAAGACCTCAACCCGGTGCCGGCCATCTTTTGCAACCCAGCGTCTGGTGAGTGTCTCCGGCAGGTCCGCTAGCCTGACACGGGTTGGAGAAAGTGAAGCACGGAGGTTTCGCACCACCGTGGGGAGGGTCCCCAGGAGCGAGACTTCAAGGCGATTGAGCATCTTCTCTCTATACGAGCTGTCTCCAGTGGCCAGGGCTGCCTCATATCGGTTTAGAGCATCAAGAAGACGCCGGGCGGTGAGCCCGACGGGGTGGCTATTCCATTTCTTGAGAAAGGCCTCAAGGCTTGCCGACAGCCCCTGAAGCGCCGCAACCTGGGCCCGGCAAGAAGGGCGGGATGGCGTCCTTTTTTCCATAACGGCGGGGCCCAGGATCAGGGCAATCTCCTCGATCGTTTCCAGTTTTTGTTCCTGCTCTGTCGGCACAAAGTCCTGCAGGATAAGCGTTCGATCAACCCGGTCCAACCCACCCAGACGCTCGGCATATTCTCTTGCCGAACCTGCATCAGGGGCCACCACCGCAAGGCTCCAGGGGGAGGTGTCGGTCTGGGTCAGGAGTTCATTAAAGGTCATCACCGACTCGCTCTCGGGGTCCTTGAGATGAAGGATATTGCGATCAAAAGATACGTATGAGAGAGCGAATAATGCCGACAAACCCAGGGCGAGAGAACCCATGCGGATGGCCTTGGCATGGCGAAGGGGGAACGTGAGGACCCGGTTCATGGACGGGCCAAAGCCCTTTTTTCGCTCCATTGCGCGTGGGGAAAATGGCATCAGGGTCAGGAGGGCGGGCAATAGGGTGAGGTTGCCGATGAGACTGATAAACATCCCGGTTCCCGAAATCACCCCCAGTTCGGCAACACCGGCGAACTCTGTCGGGATAAAGGCATAGAAACCGATGGCTGTGGTCAGGGCACACAGTGCCAGCGAGCTGCCGATGTCTCCGGCGGTCTTTTGAAGGGCCGTTTTGTTGGTATAACCCTGCTCGATCAACTCCTTGTAGCGCAAGCAGAAATGGATGGAGAAATCGACCGCCAGTCCGATGTACAATACCGCGAAGGCCACAGAGATCAGATTGAGATGTCCCACCGCGGCAGTGGCAAACCCCGCAGTCCAGATAAGCCCCATGAGCAAAGTGATCAAGGTGGCCAGGACCAGCTTTGGGGAGCGAAGGCCGGCAAAGAGGACAAATCCGACCAGGATCAGTGCCAGGAGACCCGCGATCTCTGCCCCCCGGGTGACACTTTGCAGTTCCTCGTATTCCAGCGCAATATCGCCGGTAAGCCGGATCCGTATACCGTGATCCTTGTCGAGCCTGAGTTCTCTTGCCAGTTGCCGAATCCTCTTGACAGCCGTTTCGCCGGGGAGGAGATTGCTGTAATCGAGCCTGGGTTGAACCATGATAAAGGATTGGTATTTTCTGGGACGGGGTTTTTGGCCCCGCACCAGCTCCAGCCACGAAAGCCGGTGGTTTCTGCCTTCGAGTGTGGCCTCAATCGCCGAACTCATCCGATCAAAGAGGGGGGCCGGGTCCACTTCCTCCCCGTTGTTGACGGCGTCAAGGGCGCTTTTGGCCATCAGAAATAGTCCCCTCAGGCTCTGGTCTCCGGTCAATTTGGCCAAAAAGGGCTGGGCCTTTGCCAGATTATCGGCGAGATCCTCCAGTTCAGCGGGGGTGAGGTAGAGAAGGGCATTTTTTTCAAAAAACCCTTCACCACCCGGGAAATAGACCGTCTCAAAGGTCTTGCTTTCTTCCTCCAGACGACGGGCAAGCCTCTGTCCTGCCTCATGGACAAGGTCGGGGGTGTCGGCGTCGATCACAACGAGCATGGCCTTGTCGTACTGGGGAAAGGCCGTTTTATAGTCCTGGTACACCCGACGAAAGTGGAGATTTTCGGAAAGCATATCGTAGGTATCGGTGCTGATGCCGAGGTTCTTGACGGTGTAGAAAAGGAGCAGACCGGTTATCACCATGCCGAGAATGACTATCCGTGGGGCCGACCGTCGTACCGCCTCTACCCACCAGGCCAGGAAATGGCCCACCTTGCCTCTTGCTTGGTCGATCATTTTCCCCCTTCTCCAGGGTTTCTCAAACGGGATCGCCTTGGCATCAGCTAAATGAGAAGAAGGTTGCGGTCCAGGGAGGTGAATAGGAGACGGCAGGGTGTCGTGCCTGGGGCGCAAACATCCGGGGGCCGGTGTAGTGAGAAACCCAACGTTGATGGAGTTGTAAAGAGTCGTCACCCCGTTGAAAAACGGGGTCCAAGGGTTCTATAATCGCTTGAGAATACTGGATTTCGGCTTTCGCCGGAATGACGGAAAGAGAGCATTTTCGAAGTCTTACGAGACCATCAAAGTTGATTGACCCGCAAAGACCCCCTGTCTTGCCACCCCGGCGCAACCGGAGGCCTATAGCATTTTGAAAACACGGGAATCTCGCCTTCGCGGGAATGACAAGGAAGTGGCATTGATGGATTTTTGCCAAGCCATCAGGGTTCTTATCAAGGAGAATGCTATTTGGTAGAATAATTGGAGATCTTTTCATCGAGTTTGTTGATTAGGTCATTGAAACCGTTTCTCTTTATAAAGGTGGTGTAATCTGCGCGCTTGAGCGAGAGGTCGCTCACACCGTCGGCAGTGACATTGATTACCCGCCACTTGCTATTGGGTTTATAAAGGGTATAGTCCAGCTCCACCCTTTCACCATCAGGCCTGATGAGGAGGGTTTTTACTATGATGCGACCGCTGCGAGATCCCTTTTCGGAGACCCATCTGAATTGTTCACCCGAATAACCATCAAAGCGGTCGGCATAGGTGGCGATGCATAACCTCTCAAAGGTCTCCAAGAATATGGCCTTCTGCTCCTTGGTAAAGGTGCGCCAATATCTTCCCACCACAATCCGGGCTATAAAGGGAAGGTCAAAGGTCTCCTTTATCACGGGGGCGAGCCGGGCGTATCGACCCTTATACCCCATCTCCTTGGCCTCTTTCATAGTGCCCAGGAGTGCCGCGTGGAGGTCTTCCACGACCCGGGTCGGCGTTTGAGGTTCAGCGGAAAGGACAATCGCAGGAGTGGAAACCATCAGGAAGGCCAAAAAAAACAGCCGGATAAGCTTCATCAAAGTCCTCTTGGTAAGCCCCCATGTTCCATTGGAATTCATCCGATCCGATGGAATATGCCTTTATATAGGCCAGTAAATGCTCAAAATTTACCCCGTGAAATGCCTTGGTTCTTCTATTTCACCGGGGTGCCTAAAAATTTGAAGGTGAAACGAACAACCGGTATCCAGAAACCAGGATCCAGGATCGCGGAGCCTCCTCGGTTTGAGGCGAAGCTTCGCTAGCAGGAAGCAATAACCCAAAAAGGAGGCGGGGTCAAGGTGTTGTAGGATTTTGTTGGTGAGGATAATTTTTTGTTGCAAAAATATTCAATCGGGCTATTATATATGGCAATTGAGGACCAAAAAAATAAGCGAGGTTTAGGTAAGAGGCCAATACATGAGACCAATCCTCTTGATCATACATGTTGCCGTTTGCGCGGCACTTATCCTGATTGTCCTTATTCAAAAAGGCAAAGGAGCAGGGATGGGCGCGGCCTTTGGCGGTTCCAGTCAGACTGTCTTTGGAAGTGCCGGAGCAACCTCTTTTTTGCACAAAGTGACCACAATCGTAGCGATTGTATTTATGTTGAGTTCGCTGGGTCTATCGCTCTTGATGGGGCAAAGGGCAACTAAATCCATTATGAAGGGTGTTTCACAGACGTCGATCCCGGCGGCTGAAACAAGCGGTGCTCCAGCTCGGACCGGGGATACGCAGAAAAGTCCTTGATATCAAGGATAGCGTTGCCGAAGTGGTGGAATCTGGTAGACACGCTATCTTGAGGGGGTAGTGGGCCACGCCCGTGCGGGTTCAAGTCCCGCCTTCGGCACCATAATAATATCAATCAGTTGCAGATCAACTAAAATTATAAACCCCATAAATAAAGGCTTTCAGCGTTTTTCGATGCTGAAAGCCTTTTCATTACTTTTCGGATAGTGATAGGGGACGTTCGTGTAGAACAAAGAACCGGCCCCTGTCCTCGAGCATGCGTAAACTACTGACCGGGTATGTGGTCAATTTCAATAG